>JAAFHD010000133.1:1378-8769 GCA_013298245.1 Alphaproteobacteria bacterium | reverse complement strand
CATGATTGCAACCGTCACCGCCGATGGCCTGCTGCGCTTCCAGGGCCAGGTGCATCGCTGCGCTTTGGGCAAGGGTGGCATCCGCGCGGACAAACGCGAAGGCGATGGCGCCACGCCGCCAGGCCTGCTGCGGATCACACGGCTGCTGTATCGCGCCGATCGTGGCGCGCGCCCGCCGGGCGCGCTGCCGGCCGAACCCATCGCGCCCACGGATGGCTGGTGCGATGACCCCGCGCACGCCGACTACAACCGCCAGGTCACGCTGCCGCACGCCGCGCGTTGCGAAGAGCTATGGCGCGCGGACCATGTCTACGACGTGATCGGCGTGCTGGATTGGAACACATCACCAGTGCGCAGCGGTCGCGGCAGCGCGATTTTCCTGCATCTGGCGCGCCCGGATTTTTCGCCGACCGAAGGCTGCGTCGCGCTGGAAGACCGCGCGCTGCGCGCCCTGCTGGCCGCGGGCATGACAGCGCTGGAAATCAACTGACCGCCGTCACCCAATCGGGCATCACCCGCACATATTTGATCGCCTGCCGCCAATACGTATACACGATGTGGAGACACCCATCCGGCGTCTGGCACAGCGTCGGGTAGGAAAACTCGCGGTTCAGCCGGTCCTTGGAATTGTTGGTCATGCAATAGCCATCACCAGTTTCCAGGTTGCGTTGCCACGGCCAGGTTAGGCCGCGATCTGCCGACAAGGCGATGGTCATCGGCGCCCGCGGCGCACCCCAGAAGGCGCTGCGTTCGGTGATGGGTGCGACCTCTCCGCCGCCGATGTCGTCGTAGAGCGACAGCCGCCGCCCCGTCGCGTCGTCCCGGCTGGATGCGTTGAACGCCAGCGCGATGCGCCCATCCGCCAGCCGCAACGCCTGCACGGATGCGTTGTTGTTGGGCAGCACAGTCGGCGCCGGCACCGACCAGGTGATGCCGCCATCGAGGCTTTCCGACCGATACACATGGTCCGCCCAGCGACTGCGGAAGAACGCCAACAAACTGCCGTCGCGCATGTCGATGATGGACATGTGCACGCAGCCCTGGCTGCCCGGCACCGCGTGTTCGCGCCACGTCGCGCCACCATCGGTGGAGCGCAGCACCGATGACGTGTCCAGATCACCCGTCCACGCGCCGACGGGCGGCTTGGTGCAGCGCCAGATCGGTAGCAACCACGCACCATTGCCATGCGCAGGCGATTCACGCCCTGCCGGCACGCCGGCAGGACGATCGCACGCGACGACCGTGATCGGGCTACGAATGAAGGTGCCAAACCCCGGCTGTTCATCGAACAGCGTCTCGATCGGCCCCCAGCTGCGACCATCGTCGCGCGAGATCCGCCTGCGGATCAGCGCGGTGTCCTGGTTGCCGGCAACCTGCGCCGTCCACAGCAGCCACAGCGTGCCATCGGGGGCGGGGAACAGCAGCGGGTTCTGTTCGGAACGCGTCGGGTCGTCGGACAGGCGCACCGCCTCCGACCACGCCGTTGCCCCCGCGGCCAGCCGCGAAAAATGCACGGAAATATCCGGCACGCCTTCCTGCGTGCCGCCGAACCACACGCAGCCCAGGCCATCGCGCAGCGGCATGATGAAACCGGCGTGGTTCTGCACACACGGCGTGGGGATGAAGGCCTCGGCGCGCGCGGCATCATTAGGCGCGGGGGCAATGGTGTCGGGCATGGGTGTCAGCGTAAGACTGCGCGGAACCAGGGGGCAAGCATGCGGCACGCGATCGTCACGGGTGCGAGTTCCGGCATCGGCTGCGCCATCGCCGAAAGACTGCTGGCGCAGGGTTGGCGCGTCACCGGTCTGTCGCGCGGCGCGCCGCCGGCCGGGGCTGCACACCTGGCCGTGGACCTGGCCGATACAGCCGCCACGCGCGCCGCCGTCACCGGCCTGCACGCCGACGCATTGGTGCATGCCGCCGGCATGATGCGCGGCGGCACACTCGGCGCGCTGGATGACACAACCGGCCGCGCGCTGTGGCAACTGCATGTGGAAGCCGCGACCACCCTGGCCGATGCGCTGCTGCCCGGCATGCCCGATGGCGCGCGCATCGTGCTGATCGGCAGTCGCAGCGCCGGCGGGCGCGCCAATGGCAGCCAATACGCCGCCAGCAAGGCCGCGCTGCTGGGCCTGGCGCGCAGCTGGGCGGCGGAGCTGGCGCCGCGCGGCATCACGGTGAATGTAGTGGCACCCGCGGCCACAGACACACCCATGCTGCGCGACCCCGCACGCGCCGGGGTCGCGCCAAAGCTGCCACCCATCGGCCGCCTGATCCGGCCAGAGGAAGTGGCCGGCATGGTCGCCTTCCTGCTGGGCCCGGATGCGGGGGCCATCACCGGCCAGCAGGTGGTGATGTGCGGCGGCGCGTCGCTGTAGCGATCAGCCCGGCGCCGCCGGTGCCTGGTCGCGCGGGCCGTGATGCATGCCGCGCCCACGACGCGGCAGCTCATCCTGCGACACCGCGCCATCGCCATTCGCATCCATGCCACGGAAGAACGCGCTGGCGGTGGCCTGCGCTTCATCCAGCGTGACGCGGCCATCGCCATTCTGGTCGGTCATGCGGAAGCGCATTTCCAGCATGCGCGCGAAGCGGCCATCGGTGGGGGCGGGCGCATCGGCGCGGCGGCGCGGCATGGCGTTGCGGAATTCATCCATGGTCAGCGCGTTGTCGCGGTTGGCATCGGCCTCGGCGAAGCGTTGCGCCACGCGCGCCTGCATTTCCTGTTGCGTGATGCGGCCGTCGCGGTTGGCGTCCATCTCCTGCAGCATGCGGCCGGCACCGCGGCCGGAGGTGGGGTCGGACTGCGCCATGCCAGGCGCGCAAGCGGCCAGCGTGGCAGTCAGGGCGAGGGCAGAAAGCTTGGTATACATCATGTGCTCCTGTTCAATGCCCATGATACTGGGGCCCGCCTGTTGCGGGCACATTCCGCCAGCGTGAGGAAATGTGACGGAGACCACCACCGACCTTCTGCTGGGCGGCCGCGTCGCGCTGGAACAACCTGCGCTTGGGCTGCGCGCGGCGATCGACGCGGTGCTGCTGGCGGCCGCGGTGCCGGCGCGCGCGGGCGATGCGTTGCTGGAACTGGGCTGCGGCGCGGGCCCGGCCTTCCTGTGCCTGGCCGCGCGCGTGCCGGGCGTCACGGTGCATGGGGTGGAGCAGGACGCGGCGCTGGCGGAACTGGCGCGCGCCAATGCGGCGCGGGCGGGCGTGGCAGCGGTGATCGAGGCGCGGGATTTGCGCGCCGGAATGGTGCCGATGGTGGCGCATGCCTTCGCCAACCCGCCCTATTGGCCGGGGGGCACGCCATCGCCGCAGGCTGGCCGTCGCGCTGCCGCGCATGAGGCCGGCGCCACACTGGCCGATTGGGTGCGCGCCTTGGCCGCGCCGCTGCGGCACAAGGGCACGGCGACGCTGGTGCTGCCGGCCGCGCGCTTCGCGGATGCGGCGCGGGCGCTGCGCGATGCGGGCTGCGGCGCTGTGACCTTGCTGCCGATCTGGCCGCGCGCGGGTGTCGCGGCCAAGCGCGTCATCATCCGCGCGGTGAAGGGCGGGCGCGGGCCGGATCGCGTGCTGCCGGGTCTGGTGCTGCACCAGGCGGATGGGCGCTTTACCGCTGCGGCCGAGGCCGTGCTCAGGGATGGCGCGGCGCTTTGACCAGCACCAGCAACCCCAGCGCACTGGCCGCCGCGCACATCAGGAATCCCGGCGTGTAGCTGCCGGTCAGGCCGACCAGCGCGCTGAAGGCGGTGGGCATCACCACCATGGTTGCGCCGAAGGCGAAGCCCAACGCGGCGGTGGCGCCGCCCACCATGCCGGTGGGCGCGACCTGCGCGATTTCAGCGACCAGCACGCCATTCCAGGCGATGGCGGTGGCACCCATCAGCACGCCGGTGGCGACGATCAGCGCGACGGGCCAGGCGGGGCCGGCACCGGCCAGAAGCAACGCGCCGGCCACCATGCCGACGCCGAGTGCCGCCAGCACGGGCGGGGAGCCGAAGCGGTCGGCGGCCATGGCCCAGAAGATGCGGCCCAGCACGCCGCCGACCTGGGCGAGGGCCAGGTGGAAGCCGGCCTCGGCCAGGCCCAGGCCCAGCACCTGCACCTGCCAGACCACGAAGAAACTGGCGAAGCAGAATTGCGAGACGCCATAACCGCAGGCCATGAGGGACAGGGCGCGGATGCGCGCGTCGTCGCGCAGCAGGGCCAGGCTGCGCGCGGCATCGGCGAAGGGGCGGGCGGGCCAGCCGGTGCCGCTGTCTGCGTCCAGGCGGGCGCGCAGTGGTTGCAGCAACAGGGCCAGCAGGATGCAGAAGGCGGCCATGGCCAGCACGCCGCCGCGCCAGCCGAAGGTGAGTGCGGCCAGGGGGGCGAGGGCGGCCACCAGCATGGCGCCGGCCGGCACGCCGCATTGCTTCAGGCCGAAGATCAGGCTGCGCCGGCGGGGCGGGGTGCGGCCATGCAGAAGGTGGCTGCCGGCGGGGGTGACGGGCGCGTGGCCGAAGCCGCAAAGCAGTGCCGATGCGGCCAAGGCCCAGGCGGTGCCGATGGTGGCGAGTGACAGGCCGAGGGCGATCATCACCAGCGCCCATTGGCACATGCGGATGCCGCCGAAGCGGTTGAGCAAGCCTTGGACGAAGGGGCCGGAGACCAGGGTGCCGGCATAGACCAGCGCCACATGCACACCGGCCAGGGCGGCGGGCAGCGCGGTTTCATCAGCGATTTTGGTGGCGAGGACGGGGACGGTCAGGAAGGCGCTCATGCCCGCCATATGCGTGCCGAGCAACGCCAGCATGATAGTCCAGACAGAAGGCATGGCGGCGAGTGTGGACCACTCGCCGCCGGTAACAAGTGTGGGTCAGGCTTCGACGCGGATATCCGCTTCGCGCACCGTGGTCGCCCAACGCTCGCGCTCGGCGCGGACGAAGGAGGCCAGGGCTTCCGGGGTGGAGGGCTCAGGCACGCCAGACTGCTGGCGGAAGACTTCCAGCGTGGTCGCGTTGCGCGCGGCTTCGTGCATCGCCTGGTTCAGGCGGGCCACGATCGGCGCCGGGGTGCGCGAGGGGGCGAACAGCGCCAGCCACAGGCCGGTGGCCAGCGGGATGCCGAGTTCGGTCAGCGTCGGCACGTTCGGCGTCAGCTCCACGCGGCGCGGGTAGGCGACCGCGATGATGCGCGCGCGGTTGTCGACGGCGAGCGAGTTGGCGCCACCGATCGGCAGCATCATGCTGTCCACCTGGCCGGCGGCCACGGCCTGCATGCCGGGCGCCTGGGCGGCGAAGGGCACGTGCAGCTTCTCGAAGCGCTGGTTGCGGGCGACGAACTCGAACGCGAGGTGCGAGGAGGAGCCGACGCCCCAGGAGGCATGCGTCAGCGCGCCGGCCTGGCGGCGGGCGGCGGTGAGGAAGGTGGGGAAGTCAGTGATTTCGCGGCGATGCGCGCCGATCATCAGCGCGAAGGGCACCGTGGTGACCATCGAGATCGGGGTGAAATCCGTCTCGTCATTGTAGGGCAGGCTGCGGAAGGTGCTGCGGTTGATCGCGAAGGTATCGGTGATGCCCATGGTGATGGTGGTGCCATCGGCAGGCGCGCGCGCGGCGGCCAGGGTGCCGACGGTGCCATTGGCGCCGGCGCGGTTTTCGACGACGACCGGCTGGCCGAGGGCGGCCTGCAGGCCGACCGCGGTGGCGCGGCTGATGATGTCGGTGATGCCGCCGGCATTGTAGGGGACGATGATGCGGATCGGGCGGTCCGGCAGGGTGGCGATGGCGGGCTGCGCCAAGGCGGCCGGGGCGATGGCGATGGCGGGGGCGGCGGACAGCAGGCCGCGGCGGTTCATGCGGGTCATGGGCGTCTCCAATGATTTCTGAAAAATTAACTGGAGGCCATGTAGCGAGCGGAATGTTTCGATGCAAGCGGAATCTTTGGGCACGGCATGGATTCTTTTGGGCGCGCTTGCGACAAATTCCCGGCGGCGTTTTTGGGACGAAATGCCTTACTGCCTTACCGCCTTACTATCTTATTGGCCCTGGGTTTTTGGCGGGGTGGGGACGGATGCGGATGTCAAAACAGCCGTTCTGATATAGGAACATTGGCCGCAAAAGTCAATGTTTTCCGCGCCCAATGCAAAAAGGGCGGCCCGGCTGCCCGGACCGCCCCTTCAGGCTGCGCTATCCGCCAGGTTCAGGCGGACTGCTTCATGATCTCTTCGGCCACGTTGCGCGGCACCGGGTCATAATGGTGGAACTGCATCGAGAAGGACGCACGCCCCTTAGTCATACCGCGCAGGTTGGAGATGTAACCAAACATCTCCTTCAGCGGCACATGTGCGCGCACGATCACCGAGGTGCCGGCCATGTCCTGCGACTGGATCATGCCGCGGCGACGGTTCAGGTCGCCCACCACATCGCCCACATGGTCGCCAGGTGTGGTCACTTCCACGTCCATGATCGGTTCCAGAATCACCGGGCCGGCCTTCTTCATGCCTTCGCGGAAGCAGGCCTTGGCGGCGATTTCGAAGGCCAGCGCCGACGAGTCGACGTCGTGGTATTTGCCGTCCGTCAGGGTGTACTTGAAGTCCACCGTCGGGAAGCCGGCCAGCACGCCGGTATCGGCCTGCACCTTGATGCCCTTGTCCACTGCGGGGATGTATTCGCGCGGCACGGAGCCACCCACAACCGCGTTGACGAATTCGATGCCCTCGTTGCGTTCCTTGGGTTCGAAGGTGATCTTGACCTCGGCGTATTGGCCCGAACCGCCGGACTGCTTCTTGTGGGTGTAGATTTCCGTGTGCGACTTGCTGATGGTTTCGCGATACGCCACCTGCGGCGCGCCCACATTGCAATCCACGCCATATTCGCGGCGCAGGCGGTCGATGATGATTTCGAGGTGCAGCTCGCCCATGCCCGACAGGATGGTCTGGCCGGTTTCCTGGTCGGTCTTCAGGCGCAGGCTGGGGTCTTCGCCGGCCAGTTTCTGCAGGCCGATGGTCATCTTTTCGACCGCTTCCTTGGTCTTCGGCTCGACCGAGACGTCAATCACCGGCACCGGGAAGGCCATGCGCTCCAGCACGACGGGGTCTTCATTCGCGGCCAGGGTATCACCCGTGCCGGTGTCCTTCAGGCCCACGAAAGCGGCGATGTCACCGGCGAAGACTTCCTTGATTTCTTCGCGCTTGTCGGCGTGCATCTGGAACATGCGGCCGATGCGTTCCTTGTGGTCCTTCGTGGTGTTCATCACCATGTCGCCCTGGCGCAGCACGCCGCGGTAGACGCGCACGAAGGTCAGGTTGCCGTATTTGTCGTTGATGATCTTGAAGGCCAGGCCGGCGAAGGGCTCGGTCTCATTGGCGGGGATGATGCGGCGTTCGACCGTCTCGTCCTCGCCCTCTT
>JAAFHD010000133.1:0-1368 GCA_013298245.1 Alphaproteobacteria bacterium | reverse complement strand
GGGGCGACGCGAATGCCTTCGCGGTCGATCGGGCTCGGCAGGTATTCGATCACGCCGTCCAGCAAAGGCTGCACGCCCTTGTTCTTGAACGCCGTGCCGCACATGACCGGGCGGAATTCGCCGCTGATGGTGCCCTTCTTGATGGCGCGCTTCAGCAATTCCACCGGCACGTCGCCGTCTTCCAGGTAGCGTTCCATCGCCTCGTCATCGGCGGAGACCACGGTGTCCAGCAGCTTCTCGCGCCATTCGGCGGCCTGTTCGGCCATGTCCGCGGGGATCGGGGCTTCGTGGTACTTGGCGCCCAGTTCGTCGCCTTCCCAGATCAGCGCCTTCATTTCCACCAGGTCCACGATGCCCTTCATCGTGTCCTCGATGCCGATCGGCAGCTGCAGCGCCACCCACTTGATGCCGAGCTTCTCGGTCAGCGTATCGGCGGCCTTGTAGAAATCGGCGCCGGTGCGGTCGAGCTTGTTGATGAAGATCAGGCGCGGGACATTGTAGCGGTCCGCCAGGCGCCAGTTGGTCTCGGATTGCGGCTGCACGCCGGCCACGCCTTCGATGATGAAGATCGCGCCGTCCAACACGCGGAGGCTGCGGTTCACTTCAATGTTGAAGTCGATGTGGCCGGGGGTGTCGATGATGTTGATGCGGTGGTCATTCCACTCCGCCGTCACGGCGGCGGAGGTGATGGTGATGCCGCGCTCACGCTCCTGCGCCATGTAGTCGGTCGTGGTGTTGCCGTCATGGACTTCGCCGATCTTGTGGCTCTTGCCCGTGTAATACAGGATGCGTTCCGTGGTCGTGGTCTTGCCCGCGTCGATATGCGCGGTGATGCCGATATTGCGGATGCGATCGAGCGGGATGCGGGTGGACACGGTTGGTCTCCATGACGAAAACGGGCCAGCGCCGAGAGTCGGGGCGGCCCGTTGGGGATGCGGAATTCTGATAGACGCGCGGCGTGTGCCCGGGTTTGCGCGGCTTGTCCAGCCTTGGGTTGCGCTTCCGCAATGCGTGGTGCGCGGGGCTGGTTGTTGCAGCCGTGGATTCATCCATACGAATGATGGACCCCGGGTCACGCGGGTGTGTAGCGTGCGGGGAAATACAACAGTGAGGACGGCATGTCGGCATTTGCATCTGTCGTGAATCTGGCCTCCGTGCCGGCCGCGCAGGGGACCGTGATCCTGGGTCGTATCGCCGGTGACCGGATCGGGTTTTCCGGCGCCTATCTGGGCGATGTGAATGGCGACGGCGTGGCCGATTGGGGCGTGGCCGGGCGCCATGCGCTGGAGGCCACCGCCACCACGGCTTTCAGCGCCTATGCCCTGCTCAGCGCGCCTGGCTGGCCCGCTACCTGGGACCTGGCAGCAC
>JAAFHD010000132.1 GCA_013298245.1 Alphaproteobacteria bacterium | reverse complement strand
GCGGCGGTTGGGGTCGGCGGCCAATGCGCGCAAGGCATCGGCGATGCCGGCCGCACCCTGCGCCGCGATGCCGCACGGCCCTTCGGCCAGCGCGCGCGCGGCCTGGCCGGGCGTGTTGGACACCACCGGCAAGCCCGCGGCCAAAAGGTCCATCAACTTGTTCGGCGCGGTCCATTCGGCGAAGGCCGCGTGCTCCGCCAGGATGTGCAGGCCGATCTGCGCGCCCGACAGCAGCCGCGCCAATTCGGTCTTGGGCATCGGGTCCAGGAAGGTGATGTTGACCAGGTTTTCCGCCGCCGCGCGGGCCATCAGGCGGGGCTTGTCGCGGCCCTCGCCGACCAGCAGCAGGCGCAGCGGCACGTCGCGCAGCAGGCCGGCCGCATCCAGCAAAATATCCAGGCCGTTGGCGGGGCCATGCGCGCCGGCATAGACGGCCAGGGGCAGCGCCGCGCCATCCGGCCGCCAGGGCGCGATATGCGGGCCGAACAGGTCCAGATCCGCGCCGTTGGGGATGACATGCACGGCCGTGGCGCCGCGTGCGCGCGCGGTTTCCGCCATGCCGTCGGACAGCGCGATCACCGCGCGGGCACGGCGGCATGCGGCGTTGGCCAGGCGGTCCATCGCGGCCAGCAAGGGCGCCGGCACACCGCCCAGGGCGCGTGGCAATTCGGGCCAGGGGTCGCGGATTTCGAAGATGAAGGGCTGCGGTGCGGCGAGTGCCGGCAGCGCCACCGTCAGTGGCGTGGAGGAGGCGATGGTCAGGTCAAACCGTTCCCGCCGGGCCAGGCGCGCGGCGCGCCAGGCGAAGCGCAGGAAGGCGGCGGCGCGCACCGGCAGGGATTGCGCGTTGGCCGCCGGGATCGCGAATTCCACCACGCGGAAGCCGGCGACGCGCCCTTCCCGCCGGCCGCGCGTGAAGGCGCCCGACAGGCCGGTCACGGCGCCCGCATATTGCCCGCAGGCCAGCGTCACGTGATGGCCGCGCTGCGCCAATGCGCGTGCCATGGCGAAGCTGCGCGTGGCCGTGCTGCCCGCGGGCGTGGAAAAATGCTGGTGGAGGTATAGGATTCTCACGCCGGCCAGGCGGCGCGGATGGCGGTGATGACGCGCCCCTGTTCGGCACGGGACAGCGCGCTGCCGGATGGCAGGCAAAGCCCTTCCTGAAAGATGGTCGCGGCATGCGCGCCGCCCGCGCAGGGTGCGTCGCGCAGCACAGGGTTCAGGTGCAGCGGCTTGAAGACGGTGCGGGTTTCGATGCCCGCCGCGTCCAGCGCGCGGCGCAGAGTGTCCCGGTGCAGGCCGGCGCGCGGGCCGATGCGCAGCACGGTCAGCCAACGATTGCCGCATGTGCCTTCGGGTTCTTCGAGGAAGGACGCGCCGGGCAGGTCGGACAGCGCCGCGCGATACCGCGCATGGATGGCGCGGCGTGCGGCCACGCGATTATCCAGCGCCGCGATCTGCGCCAGGCCCACTGATGCCAGCACGGATGGCATCGCGTAGGCGTGCCCCGTCATTTCATGCTGGTAATGTGGACCGTCCTCACGCGCGTGGCTGGAAAGGTGGCGGGCGTGTTCGATCAGGCGGCCGTCCTCGCTGGCCAATGCCCCGCCGCCGCCGGCAGTGATGATCTTGTTGCCGTTGAAACTGAGTGCCACGGCGCGCGCGCCGGCGCCGGCGTGGCGGTTGCCGCGCGTTGCACCCATGGCCTCGGCGCTGTCGGACAGCAGGGGGACGCCCCAGGCGTCGCAGGCCTCGCGCAGGGCGGGGATGTCAGCGGGCGCGCCGTAAAGGTCAACGGGCACCACTACACGCGGTAGTTGCCCGCGCCGTGCTGCGGCGGCCAGTTCCTCGCGCAGCAGGGCGGGGTCCAGCAGGCCGGTGCGTGGGTCCACATCCAGCAGGCGGATGCGCGCGCCCATTTGCATTGCTGGGGCGACGGTGGCGATGAAGGTGAGCGTGCTGGTCCAGACCTCGTCGCCTGGTTCCAGGCCCAGCAGGCGGTAACCCAGGTGCAGGGCGGCCGTGCCGGAACTGGTGGCCAGCACATGCGGCAGGCCGGTGGCGGCGGCGATGGCGGCCTCGAAGGCGCGAGGGATCGGGCCGGCGGGGGCCAGCCAGCCGGCGGCCAGGCCATCGGCGAAGCGGGGGGTTTCCTGGCCGGTCAGATGCGGGGGGGAGAGGAGGATGCGTTCAGGGGCGGGAACGCTATCCACAGGATACTCACATTGGGAGAACGATGCTGCAACCCAATGTTTCGCACGCAATTCGGTGTGAAGCGTCATCGTTGCGACCCCGGTCTATACACCGGGTTACACACAAGTTTGATTGAGCGTGCAAGGATGAATGCGCGTTAAGCGTGTGGTGGTAACCGTTACCGCGACTCACGCGGGAAGATAACGAATCGGTAAGCTATCGCTTATCAAGCCATTGCGGAGAAGTCCGACGAATTTTGTTGAGCATTTGGCATGCAATTTAACCTCAGCGCCGACGCTCGCTGGGCCAGCCAACCTGCGGTTCGGACCGGCCGCGCGGGGCAGCCGGGGGTGCACCTTCGCCCAGGCGTGCGGAAATGCTGCGCAGTTCGGCCTGCATTTCGTCCAGCTGGGCTTCCACCGCTTCCAGCCGGGACTTCACCCCGAAGACCGAAAACGGCATGGCCAGGAAGGCCAGCACCAGCAGCGCCAGAAACACCAAGGCCACGAAGCCGGTCCAGGCCGGCATGCCGGGGATGGTCAGCGCCGCGACGATGACCTCCAGGCTCATCCGCCGGTCACGCTCATGTGGCGGGTGACGGCGGCCTGGTTCAGCCGTGCTTCGACGAAGTCATGGCCCTTGGGCTTGCGGGTGATGGCTTCCTCGATGGCGGCCTTCAGCGCGTCATCGCGCAGGCCTTCGCGCAAGGGCGTGCGCAAATCGGCGGCGTCTTCCTGGCCCAGGCACATGTACATGGTGCCCGTGCAGGTGACGCGCACGCGGTTGCAGCTTTCGCAGAAATTGTGGGAGAGCGGGGTGATGAAGCCGATACGCGCGCCAGTCTCGCGCACGGTGTAGTAGCGCGCGGGGCCGCCGGTCTTGTAGCTGGTGTCGTCCAGCGTCCAGCGCAGGCGCAGGCGGGCGCGCACCACGTCCAGCGACAGGAAACGGTCGGTGCGGTCTTCGGAGATGTCGCCCATCGGCATGGTCTCGATGAGGCAGAGGTCGAAGCCGTGCTGGCCGCACCATTCCAGCATGCGGTCGTATTCGTGTTCGTTGATGCCGCGCAGGGCGACAGCGTTGATCTTCACATGCAGGCCGGCGGATTTGGCGGCCATGATGCCGTCGATCACCTGCGCGACATCGCCCCAGCGGGTCGCTTCCTTGAAGGCCGCGGGGTCCAGCGTGTCGAGGCTGACATTGATGCGCTTCACGCCGTTGCGGGCCAGGCCATCGGCCATTTTCGTGAGCTGCGTACCATTGGTGGTCAGCGTGAGTTCTTCGAGGCCGCCGACGCCGATGCGCGTGCCGAGGCCCTCGATCAAGGACATCACGTTGCGGCGGACCAGCGGCTCGCCACCCGTCAGGCGAATCTTCTTCACGCCGAGCTCGATGAAGGCGGCGCAGAGGCGTTCCAATTCCTCCAGGCTCAGCACTTCGAGCTTGGGCAGGAAGGTCATGTCCTCGGCCATGCAGTAGACGCAGCGTAGGTCGCAGCGGTCCGTGACCGACACGCGGACATAGTCGATGTGCCGACCGAATGGGTCGATCATCAGGCGGTACTCCCCAAGCAGGGGTGATTTGGCGCGGGAGGGGGGCTGCGCGCAAGGGGGCGCCACCTCGCGCTAGGATTCTGCCTATTCGGATGGGCCGCTTGGTTCTGCCGCCGGGTTTGCGCCGATGCCGCCACGCGCAGTGGTCGGCTTCGTCACCGCTGGCGCCGCGGCAACCGGTGCGGCGGGTGGCGCCGCCCGCGCCAGGGGCACCGACCAGAAGTGGTCCGCCGGAATCGAGAAGTTCAGGTTGCCGTTGCGGCCGACGCCGAAGGTGGTGATTCCGATGAGGTTGCCCCGCCCATCGAACAGTCCACCGCCCGACGAGCCATTCGTGATGGGCGTGGTGCTCTGCACAACCGGTCCGCTCGGGGTGACGCGGCGCGCCGAGACCAGGCCCTCGCTCAAGGTCAGTTCCAGCCCGGCCGGCGCGCCAATGGCGTAGCTGCGCTCGCCCACGGTCAGGTCGCCGAAGGGGCGCATTCCGCTGATTGGCCGCAGCGCGTCGGCGTCGGTCTGCAAGATGCAGCGGTCCCCCTCCAGGTCCATCGCCACGATCCGCGCGCGATGCTCGACGCGGCGGTGATGGACGGTGATCTCGGCACCGCGCCGCACGACATGGCAGTTGGTCAGCAGATGACGCGCCGAGACCGCTACGGCCGAACCTTGGCTGCCGCTTCGGCCCGCAATGCCGGATGCCACCCGGACCAGCCATATGCTGGGCGCGTTGCGGCGGAATATCTCCGCAGGCGGCAAGAACTGCGTCTGCGGCGCCGGCATGTCGGGCAGCGGCTGCGCCATGGGCGCGAGGCGAGGGTCAGCAGCGTCACGCGCGGCATGAATGCGGCCGAGGCCCTCACGCATGTCGCGATCCACGGCGGCGAAGCAGAAGGATTGCGTGCGGCTGAGCGACCGGCCCTCGGGCGAGCAGAAGCGGGCGAGCAGCGCTTCCTGCCGTGCCATGCAGGCGGCGTCGTCGGCGAAGGGAAAGGGCGCGCCGGCCTGGGCGAGCCGCAAATTGCCGCAGAAGCGCTGGTGCAGTCCGCGCAGCCGCGTCGCCTGGTCTTCCGGCCAAAGGGCATAGGGGTTGGCGTCGGGGCCGGGGCCTGGCGTGGCGCGGTCCCAGCCCTGCGCGGCGGCGGGGCAGGCGGCTACGAGCAAGGCGAGCGCCACACCAATATGTTGCATGATGAGAATATAACGCTACCGTGAGGCGAGGCCAAGAACGGCGATGCGTTCAACCGAACAACGCGATCCCGCCCACCACCACCAGCACCGCCATGGCAAAGGGCTTGTACAGCCGCTGCGGCACCACGTGGAACAGCCGCACCCCCACCGGCACCGACAGCAGCATCACCGGCAGCAGCACCGCGAGCTTCGCCAGCACGGCGACCGTGATCAGCCCCAGCAGGAAAGGCCCCACCACCGAGGCCACGGCGATGATCCCGAAGAACAGGATCAGGTTGGCACGGTGGCGTTTCGCTTCCTCGGGGCCTGCCAGCAGGTAGAGGATCACCGGCGGGCCGGACATGCCCGTCGCCCCCTTCAGCACGCCGGCCACGCCGCCCACCGACATGTTCAGCCAAAGCGGGCGCGAGCCGTGGTAGCGCCAGCCGCTCATCAACAGGACACCGAACACCAGCACGAAGCCGCCGATCACCCGGCGCAGCAATTCCGGGTCGGCCGCATAGAGGATGATGGTGCCCAGCGGCAATGTCAGCAGCGCGGTGCCGCCGATCGGCAGGATCACGCGCTTGTCGGCCTCGCGCATCGCCGAGGGCAGAAGTTGCGCGCTGATCAGCAATTCCATCAGCAGCATCACGGGAATGCCGGCCGGTGCGCCCCAGATGGTGGAGTAGATGGGTGCCAGGATCACTGCCGTGCCGAAGCCGGCATAACCGCGCATCAGCCCCGCGATGATGGTGGCCAGGATGCCGCCCAGCATGCCCCAGGTGAACAGCGCGGCGGAAATTTCCTGCCAGAAGGCGTTCAAGGTGCGGGGTCCAGCGTGACCAGGCGCGCGTTGATCAGCAGCTTGCCGGCATGTTCGAAATTCACCGTCACGCGGTCACCGACCACGGATTGCACCTGGCCCACGCCCCAATCGGGCTGGGCGGGGTTCACCACGCGCATGCCAGGTTCGATGAAGACCGCCATCTGTGTGCTGTGCGCGCGGCACAAGCCTTCGTCAACGTTTCGCCGCGAAGCTGTCGCGTTCTGTCGGCGACCGCTTTCAACCCAATACGACGGGTGTTTGGCTGCCGGCGCTGTAATGGTGTGGTGCGGCCTGATTGGCCCAGGATTTGAGGAGTTGATGATGACGATGCCCGCCGTTTCGGACATCTCCCTGCCGCGCCTGTTGGCGGCACGGCTGACACATGACCTGTCCGGGCCCATCGGCACGCTGATGGCGGCCGCTGGCACGTCACCAGGCGCGCCGCGCAATGATGAATTGTTGGCCGAGGCGCTGGACACCATGCGCCTGCGCACCCGGCTGTATGCGGCCGCCTTCGGCCCGCCGGAACCGCTGGGCTGGCAGGACATGCTGGACCTTCTGGCCGGTGTGCCGGGCGCGCACCGCATCACCTTCCAGCTGCACCCCGGCCTGCCGGTGCCGGCCGATGGCCTGTCGCAACTGCTGCTGGGCGCCATGATGCTGGGCGCTGAGGCATTGCCGCGTGGCGGCACCGTCACGCTGATGGCAGCACCTTCGGCGCCATACATGGTATTGCCCGATGGCGCAGGCGCGCGCTGGCCGCATGGCTTTGTCGATGTTCTGGCCGGCCTGTCGCCCGAGGCCGCGCAAACCCCGCGCGGCGTGCTGGCCGCCTGGTTGCCCGCCCTGGCCGCCACTTTGCGCTGCCGGATCACCATGGCGATGGGCGCGCCGGGCATGGCGCCGATTTTGGTGCAACCCGCGCCACATTGATGGCGCGCGGTTTACGTTTTCTTCGGGAGCATCGCCGATGATCGGGTCTTCGCAAGGGGACCACCCATGGACGATCTGCTCTCCGACTTCCTGACTGAAACCAACGAAGGCCTGCAAAACCTGGACGGCGCGCTGCTGTCGCTGGAACGCAGCCCCAATGACCAATCCGTGCTGGGCGAGGTGTTCCGCACCATCCACACCATCAAGGGCACCTGCGGGTTTTTGGGCCTGTCGCGCCTGGAACATGTGGCGCATGCGGGTGAAAACGTGTTGGGTCGTTGGCGTGAAGGGTCGCTGGCGGTCACGCCGGGTGGCATCAGCCTGATCCTGTCGGCGGTGGACCGCATCAAGGAAATTGTCGCAGGGCTGGAAGCCAGTGGCAGCGAACCAACAGGCGATGACACGGCGTTGATCGCGGAGCTGGACGCCGTCTTCAACGGTGAGGAACCGCCGGTGGCCGCGCCCGTGGTGCAAGCGCCTGTGGTCGAAGCAGCGCCGGTGGTCGAAGCGCCCGCGCCGGTGGTTGCCGCACCCGCCCCGCCGGTCGAAGCCGCCGCGCCGGAAGCCACCGCCGCCAACGCGCCGCAAACCATCCGCGTCGCGGTCGAAGTGCTGGAGGACCTGATGGTCCTCGTCAGCGAACTCGTGCTGACGCGCAACCAGCTGCTGCAGCTGGCCCGCACGGAGGCGAATTCGCCCTTCACCGTGCCCTTGCAGCGCCTGTCGCAGATCACGTCCGACCTGCAGGACGGCGTGATGAAGACGCGCATGCAGCCGATCGGTTCCGCCTGGCAGAAGCTGCCGCGCCTGGTGCGCGACCTGGGGCAGGAACTGAACAAGAAGATCGCGCTCGACATGATTGGCGCCGAGACCGAGCTCGACCGCCAGGTGATGGAATTCATCAAGGATCCGTTGACGCACATGGTCCGCAACAGCGCGGACCACGGCCTGGAAACGCCGGCTGAACGCCGCGCGGCCGGCAAGCCGGAAACTGGTCGCATCACGCTGAACGCGTATCACCAGGGCGGCCATATCGTGATGGAAATCGCCGATGACGGGCGCGGCCTTGCCGTCGCGCGCATCAAGGAAAAAGTGCTGCGCCAGGGCCTGGCGACCGAAGCCGAAATCGCCGCCATGAGCGAGCAGGACATCCAGCGCTTCATCTTCCGCGCGGGCTTTTCCACGGCTGCTGCCGTCACCTCCGTCTCGGGCCGCGGGGTCGGCATGGATGTGGTGAAGACCAATCTGGAACGCATCGGCGGCGTGGTCGAACTGCGCTCGCGCGAAGGCCGCGGCACCACCTTCACCATCAAGATTCCGCTGACGCTGGCGATCGCCGCCGCACTGATCGTGGAATCCGGCGGTGAGCGTTTCGCCATCCCGCAGAATGGCGTGCTGGAACTGGTGCGCGTGGGCGATGGCGATGGCCCGAAGGTCGAAACCATCAAGAATTCCACCGTGCTGCGCCTGCGTGATCGGCTGCTGCCGCTGGTGCCGCTGTCACGCCTGCTGGCGCTTGAATCGCGCCCGAAGGATGAGGGGCAGCCGAGCTTCGTGGTGGTCACGCAAGTCGGCAGCCAGGTCTTCGGTATCGTCGTGGACCGCGTTTTCGACACCGAGGAAATTGTGGTGAAGCCCGTCGCTCCCATCCTGCGCGACGTGACCATGTTCTCCGGCAACACCATTCTGGGTGACGGCTCGGTCATCATGATCCTTGACCCGAACGGCATTGCGCGCGCCACCGGCCTTGGCGCCGAGGGCAGCGACAATCCTGCCCAGGCTGCGCAGGTGCGCGGCGCTACGCGCGGCAACAGCACCGCCCTGCTGCTGTTCCGCGCTGGCGATGGCGCGCCGAAATGCGTGCCGCTGGGCCTGATCGCGCGCCTGGAAGACCTGCCCGCCGAACGCATCGAGCAGGCCGGCGAGAATCTGGTGGTGCAATATCGCGGCAACCTGATGCCGCTGGTGCCGATCTCCGGCTACGCCACGCTGCCGCCGCCGGATTCACGCCAGGCATTGTTGGTGTTCGGCGATGGCGCACATTCCATGGGCCTGATGGTCGATGAAATCCTGGACGTGCTGGAAGCCCCGCTGGCGATCGA
>JAAFHD010000134.1 GCA_013298245.1 Alphaproteobacteria bacterium | reverse complement strand
ATTTCGTCGATGTAGACGATGCCGCGCTGCGCCCGTTCCACGTTGTAATCCGCGGCCTGCAGCAGCTTGAGGATGATGTTCTCCACATCCTCACCCACATAGCCAGCCTCGGTCAGCGTGGTCGCATCGGCCATGGTGAAGGGCACATCAATGATGCGCGCCAGCGTCTGCGCCAGCAGCGTCTTGCCCGAGCCGGTCGGCCCCACCAGCATGATGTTGGACTTGGCGATTTCCACATCCGGGTTTTTCGCCTGCCCGCCCAACCGCTTGTAGTGGTTGTGCACCGCGACCGCCAAAACCTTCTTCGCGTGGTCCTGGCCGATCACGTAATCATCCAGCACCTTGGTGATTTCGCGCGGGGTGGGCACCCCATCGCGCGACTTCACCAGCGTGGTTTTGTGCTCCTCGCGGATGATGTCCATGCACAGCTCGACGCATTCATCGCAGATGAACACGGTCGGGCCCGCAATCAGCTTGCGGACCTCGTGCTGCGACTTCCCGCAGAAGGAACAATAGAGGGTGTTCTTGGAATCACCCGAAGACTTGCTCATCGCATCTCCTTGTCCGGCCGCGCGCGCCTGAGCCGCGCATCGGCCGGTGCCGGAAGTTCAAACGTCACAATAGTCCCTGGCGAGGGCCAGGGTAAAGATTCGTGCAAGAGGCCGTGCGGGAATGCCGGCGGCTGAGGATCCGCGAGGCATTTTCTGGCCTTGGAAGGCGCCGGGCGCCGCCGATGCTGATTGCATCGGCAAGCCCGGCAACGCGCCAAGGGCGGAAAAGGACCGTGGAGCCGACCCGTCCGGTGTTCCCGCGCGGCCTCTCATGCCTTGGCGGCTTCGGGCGGCGCGGGGCGCTTGTCCACCACCTGGTCGATCAACCCGAAGGCCTTCGCTTCGTCGGCGGTCATGTAGGTGTCGCGCTCCATCTTGGCCTCGATCTCCGCGAGTGTCTGGCCGGTGTGATGCACATAGATGTTGTTCAGCCGCTCACGCGTCTTGAGAATTTCGCGCGCCTGGATGGCGATATCCGTCGCCTGGCCCTGCGCGCCGCCGGACGGCTGATGGATCATCACCTGGCTGTTGGTCAGCGCGAAACGCTTGCCGGCCTCACCCGCCGTCAGCAGCAGCGAACCCGCGCTGGCCGCCATGCCGATGCACACGGTGGAAACCGGGCAGCGGATGTATTGCATGGTGTCATACATCGCCAGGCCCGCGGTCACGACGCCGCCCGGGCTGTTGATGTAGAAAGAGATTTCCTTGGTCGGGTTTTCGCTTTCCAGGAACAGCAGCTGCGCGCAGATCAGGCTGGCCACCTGGTCATAGATCGGGCCGGTCAGGAAGATGATGCGGTCCTTCAACAGGCGCGAATAGATGTCATAGGCGCGTTCGCCACGGCTGGTCTGTTCGACCACCATCGGCACCAGGCTGTTGTTGTAGACTTCGACCGGGTCGCGGCCCTGGATATTCAGCATGCTTCTCTTCCTGCTCGTGCGGCCCCGGATGGGCGACCGCTGGTGGTTCCGCGCCGCCGCCGTGGCCAGTGCGAATCATACCGCCAACATGTGGGCAGAAGGTGAACGGAGGGAAGCCCCCCTGGGCGGCCGTTACGGTGACGGCAAACCGGCAACCCGATCCTGCAACCGCCCCCGCGCCGCAGGCAGCGGGCGGTGGTGCAACCCAAACGCATCGCGTTCCAGAAAATGCCCGGTCAGCCGCAGCCCGGCCAGCCAATCGGCGGGCGTGCCAGGCGCGTCGTCCAGCATGAAAGCGGGCAGCGCCAGCAACCGATCAGCATAGGCCGCACCGGCCTCCGCGCTGACAGCGCGGCCGGTGCGCGGGCTGACCCAGGCCAAGTTTTCCGTCGTGCCGGTCACGGCGCAGACCGACAAATCCAGCCCATACCCCAGTTCCCGCAACACCGCCGCTTCCCACCGAACCAGCGACGCCACGGCGGCATCCGGCGCGCGCGCCAATTCCACCACCAGCCCGACCAGGCCATGAAACGCCGCCGGGTGCGGTTCGCGTTCCGGCAACGCGCCCTCCGCCACACCGCAGGCGGCCAGCAGCACATCCAGCGCCAAGGGGTTTTCCATCGCCATCGCGGCGGCCGGATGCACCAATTCGCCCGACATGCTGCCCAACTGGTCCGCCAACCGCGCGACCCAGCGTGCCTCCACCAGGTTGCCGGTCTGCCACAGCGCGGATTGCGCGCGCGACTGCCCGCCCTTGGCCAGGCCGGGGTGGCGGCCCAGCGCTTCGGTCAACAGCGTGACGACGGCGCCGCTTTCGCCATGCGGGCGCGCGGACAATACGACAGCCGGTCCTTCCCACTCCGCAGTCATGTCGATCGCTCCTCAAGATGCCCCCGCCAGCGGCACGATCCTCGCTCAGCCATCGCGCCAGATGCGCAGGAAGGCCGCCTGCAGGTCGCGCGTATAGCCATCGATATCCCAGGCCGGCGCAGCCTGCTGGCGTTCGCGCAGGCCGCGCTTCAGCGCCAGCAGGGCAGCGCGATCACGCGCCTTGGCCACCGCGATCTCGACATACTCGTCATCGCTCGCGGCCACCCAGTCGCTTAGGCCGGCAGCCCCCATGAAGCTCGCACCCATGCGCGAGACGAACAGCGTGCCACAGCGCGCCACCACCGGCGCGCCCATCCACATCGCCTGCAATGTCGTTGTGCCACCATTGTAGGGCACGGGGTCGAGCGCGATGTCCACCGCCGTATATCCCGCCATCATCTCGGCCAGGTCCGAGGGGCCGCGCGTCTCGACGCGTTCCGGCGCGATGCCGGCCTGCGCCAGGCGCGCGCGCATCATCGCCACCGCCTGCGGGTCCAGAAAGCTCGGCGCCTTCAGCAGCAGCCGTGCCTCGGGCAGCCGCGCCATGATGCGCGACCACAGGCGCAGCGTGCGGTCGGTCAGCTTGGGGATGTTGTTGAAGCAGCCCAGCACCAGGGGCGATGCGGCGCGGCTGTCAGGGAAGTCGGGGGCGGGAAAGCTGTCGCCGGGGGCGAAGCAGAAGACGCTGTGCGGCAGGCGCATCACCTGCTCGGAATACAGGCTCTCATGCCCCGCGGGCACGACCACCGGGTCGGCGATGATCCAGTCCATGGTGGGCAGGCCCGTCGAATAGGGATAGCCCAGGAAAGTGACCTGCACCGGCGCCGCGCGCCGACCAAACACGCCCAGCCGCTGTCCCTGAGTATGGCCGCTGAGGTCAACCAGGATGTCGATGCCATCGGCGGCGATGCGGCTGGCCAGGCGCGCATCATTCCACTCCCCGCAATCGGTCCAGCGCGGCGCCAGCTGGCGCATCGCGGCGGGCTGCGGCTTGCCCGAGACATAGATATGCAGCGGCATCGCAGCATCATCCCAGCGTTGCAGCACCGGGCGCATGAACAGCCCGACCGGGTGTTGCGAGCGCAGATCGGGCGAGATCATGCCCACCCGCGGCGCGTGCCCGCGCGCACGGATGATGGCAGGCCCAGCGTCTGCGGCCAGATGCGCCGAGAGCCGCCGATGCAGCGCCAGCGCGGCTTCGGGCGTCACGCTGTCGCAATAGAGCGAGGCCATGGCCGCGCCCGAACCGGTCGCGGTGTCACCGGCGTCGAAGCATTGAAGCAGCGTGCGCAATGTGGTCTCCGCATCGCCCTGACGGGCGGCGATGCCCGCGCGCATCACCGCTGCACCGGGCTGAGGCGCCAGCGCCTCGGCACGGTCCAGCGCGGCCAGCGCTTCGGTCAGCTGCCAGGTTTCGCTCAGCGCATGCGCCAGGTTCCACTGCGCCGTCGCATCCTGCGGGCGCAGCTGTGCCTGACGCCGCAGCGCGGCCAGCGCGATCTCGATCTCATTCGCTTCGAAGGCAATCACAGCAAGCCGCGTCAGCGTGGCATCCGAACCGCTTTGGGCCGCGGCATTCAGCGCGCGGCGCCCCGATTCCACCATGCCCAGCCGCAACAGCATCGCCGCCAGATCAAGCTGCATCGCGCCCGCCTGCTCGGGGTCGGGCTGGCACAGCCGGGCGGCGAGCAGGGCGGCGCGCATCGCTTCCAGCGCCAGCGCCGCGGCGCCGCGTTCCTGGCGGAATTGCGCCATGCTCCAGTGCAGGCGGAGCAGCAATTCGGGGCGGTTCTCGGCGCGCTCCTCGGCGGCGCGGTAGTGGCGGGCGGCGTCATCCGGCCGGTCGGCTTCCTCGAGCGCGCGGGCCAGGGCGAGGTGCGGGCCAGCGCCTCCGCCTCGCGCCCCAGCCGGCGCAGGGCATGCGCGCTTTCCAGCAGCGCCGTGTATTCGCGCGGCTCGGCGGCCAGCACGGCGGCGAAATCGGTCAGCGCGTCGTCATGCCGGCCCAGCCGCACGCGGGCGCGGGCGCGTTGCACCAATGCCTGCGGCAGCCCAGGCAGCAACGCCACCGCCTGGTCGAGTGCGGCCGCAGCCTCGGTCCAGCGCGCGGCATCGAACAGCGCGTTGCCCAGATTGTAGTGCAGTTCGACCGGCGCGCCGGGCAGCGCGAGCGCGGCCCGATAGGCGGCGATGGCGCCAGCGATGTCGCCATCACGGCGGCACGCGGTCGCGCGCGTCACATGCGGCTGCCAGTCCGTTGCCTGCATGGTCAAGCTTGTCCTGTCATGGCGTGGCGCCGGCTGTGGTTCGGCATTCCGCTGTGCCGTGCCGCCTGGCCCTGCTCATCAATCGGCCCGTCTCGCAGAAGGTCAGCATAACCACATCCCACTCGGCAGTCATTGCCCCCCCCTGCCCTGCCGGTTGGAGCAGGCTGCATGCACGCAGCCTGCTCCAACCACCACTGAGAGTGTGATTCAGCGTATTCGGCGATTCCGCCTCAACGCATCACGCTCTACACTGCACCGCGATGAGCAAGTCTATCGCCGAACGCGCCCTATGCCTCGATGATTTCGAGGCGATGTCCCGCCGCCATCTGCCGCGCCCCGTCTTCGGATATGTCGCCGGCGCCACCGAGCGCAACGCCTCGCTGCACGACAGCGCGGCGGCCTATGCCGAATGGGGCTTCCAGCCGCGCGTGCTGCGCGATGTGTCGAAGCGGTCCTGGAAGCGGTCCGTGCTGGGGCGCGAATGGGACGCGCCCTTTGGCATAGCACCCATGGGCCTGGCCGCACTCGCCGCCTACCGCGGCGACATCGTGATGACCGAGGCCGCGGGGGCCGCCAACATCCCCATGGTGCTGTCGGGTTCGTCGCTGATCCGCATGGAAGACGTGATCGCGGCCAACCCCGAAACCTGGTTCCAGGCCTATCTGCCCGGCGATGCGCGGCGCGTGGAAGCGCTGGTGGACCGCGTGGCCGCCGCCGGTTTCAAGACGCTGGCGCTGACGGTGGACGTGGCCGTGCTGCCCAATCGGGAAAACAACGTCCGCAACGGTTTTTCCACGCCCATGCGCCCTTCGCTGCGCCTGGCCTGGGACGGCATCACCCACCCGAAGTGGTCGCTCAACACCTTCCTGCGCACCTGGGCGACGCATGGCATGCCGCATTTCGAAAACAGTTTCGCCGAGCGCGGCGCGCCCATCCTGGCGCGCAACGTGCTGCGCGACTTCACCGCGCGCGACCACCTGAACCACACGCATCTGGCGCTGATCCGCCGCAAATGGCAGGGCCAGCTGATCGTGAAGGGCATCATGCACCCCGAGGATGCGCGGCGGTCGCAGGGCGAAGGTGCTGACGCCATCATCGTCACCAACCATGGCGGGCGGCAGTTGGATGGCACGGCCGCACCCTTGCGCGTGCTGCCCGCGGTGAAGGCTGCATCGGGCAATATGGCGGTGCTGATCGATGGCGGCATCCGGCGCGGGACGGATGTGCTGAAGGCGCTGGCGCTGGGGGCGGATTTCGCCTTCGTGGGGCGGCCCATGCTGCATGCGGCGGCCGTGGCGGGCCGCGCCGGCGTGGAACGCGCGATCGCGCTGCTGGCGGGAGAGGTGGACCGCAACATGGCGTTGCTCGGGATCGAGAGTCTGGATGAGCTCTCGCCCGAATGCCTGGTGCGGTTGGGGTAGCAGACAGAAAAGCGGCGCAGGGCCAGGCCCCGCGCCGCCGATCCCGAAAACCGCAGGCCGCCACCGCCGTGAGGCGATGACGGCCAGGTGGTGCGTCAGGCGAAGGTGATGTCGCCCACGCCGAAGCCCGACAGCGACACCAGCGAGCCGAAGGACAACACGCGGCTGTCCACCGTGCCGTCACCAGTCGCATCGTAGTAGAGCGTGGCGACAGTACCCGCCACCAGCGGCGTGTTGAGCGTTTGCGTATCCAGCACAAAGGCCCGGTCGCCGGAGCCGGTGGGCGCGTAGTTGCCCCCCGCGTCCAGGTCATCGGCGACGAAGTCGAAGGCGCCGCTGCCCAGCAGGAACAACAAGGTGTCATCCAACACGTTGTAGTCGTTCAGCACGTCCTCATCGCCAGCCAGGCCGATGGTGCCGAGCGTCGCGAATTCCATCGTGCTGTCCCAGCGGAAGGTGTCGAGGCCGGTGCCACCATTGATGGTGTCAGCCCCCACGCCACCGACCAGCAGGTCGTTGTTGGCGCCGCCGTTCATGTTCTCGTTGCCGAGACCACCCAGCAGCGTGTCATCGCCATTGCCGCCGGTCAGCACGTCATTGCCCGCACCGCCTGTCAGCATATTGGCGCTGCCATTGCCGGTCAGGCTGTCGCGGAAGGCGGTGCCGATGATGTCGCGGAAGCTGCCCGCGATCAGCGAGTCGGTATTGCCGAAGGTGTCGGTGGCAATGCCGGTGTTGAGGTTGACGGTGGCACGGAAGGTTGCCGTGTCCACCAGGCCCGTCTCGGCGCCGTAGTCCAGCGTGTTGGTGCCGGTGCCGCCGTTCAGCGTATCAGCGCCCGCACCACCGGTGATGACGTCGTTGTCGGCGCCACCATCGATGCTGTCATTGCCGGTGCCGCCGTTCAGCGTGTCGTTGCCGCCACCGCCGGCCAGCGTGTCGTTGCCGCCGCCGCCATTGATGGTCTGCGCATCAGCGCCGCCGACGATGCTGTTCGCACCATCATTGCCGGTGATGCTGAGCACGCCGCTCAGCGCCGAGGCATCGACATTCACCGCCGTTGTGCCGGTGAACACCGCTGCCAGCGCCAGGCTGCTGGCGGCGATTTCGATGTGCTCGATGCTGGTGACGTTGGCGCCATCCAGCACCATGGAACCTGCGGCCGCGTCGTTCACCCGCAGCGTGTCGGTATCCGCCCCGCCGCTGATGATCTCGGCCGCCGCGTATTCGGACGGCGCGACGAAGAACACGTCGTTGCCACCAGCGCCGAGCAGGCTGTCCACGCCGAGTTGGCCGGCGATGAAGTCATTGCCCGCGCCACCATCGATCGTGTCATTGCCCGAGCCGCCGAACAGCACGTCGTTGCCATTGGCACCGGTGATGCTGTCCGCACCCGGCGTCATGCCGCGCACGCCCTGCGTCTGCGGATCACCGCTGACACCGTTGTTGTAGAACACCACATCCGCGCCGGCACGGCCGGTGAAGACGTTGCCCGAGAAGGTGCCAGGCGCGGCTGTCGGCAGAAGCACCAGGACGCCGATGCTTTCGCTGTTGTTCACCATCTGGTCGATGGTGTTGTTGGTGACCGTCGGGTTGTCGCCGCGCACCCGCAGCGCCGCCGCGCCGGCATTGGTGAAGCCGGTGAAGAGGTTGCCGCTGATGGTGGAGTTGTTCGCGTCGATCGTGACCAGGGTGTTGCCCTGGGCGGTCGGCGAAATGGGCGCACCAGTATTGTCGGTGATGCTCATGCCGCCGGCAGTGCCGCTGAAGGTGTTGCCGGTAACGGTGACGTTGGTGCCGCCGCCATTCACCAGCAATTGCCGCGGCACATCCGGCAGCGTGAACTGTGCCCCGAAGCCGACGCCAGAGGGTTCCGCGCCCAGGAAGGTCTGACCCGTGAACAGGTTCTGGTCGATGGTGATGTTGGACACACCAGGCTCGGCGGTCATGCCGCTGTCGCCATTGGCCTGGATATCGTTGCCGCGAATGGTGATGTTGCTGGCACCACCCGCGACATAGACCGCCGCGCGCTCAATGCCCGGCGTGCCATCGCCACCCACGATCGTGAAGCCGCCCGTCACCGAGCCGATGGTCACGTTGGACACACCCGCGCCGATGTTGATCGCATCGGACGTGGTGACCAGCGGCGTGATGGTCGTCGCCGCGCGCCCGGCCGTGGAGAGGATGGTGAGCGAGGTGACGCCCGCCATCAGTGTCGTGGTGATCGACACGTTCTCCGTATAGGTGCCAGGTGCCACCAGGATCAGCACATTGCCGCCCACGCCGCTGGCCGCGTTCACCGCGGATTGCACGGTGGCATAGTCGCTGCCCGCCGCCACCAGCAGCACGGTGCGGTCGGCGAAGCCGAGCTGCTCCACGCTGGTCAGGCTGTCCACGCCATCGCGGCCGCCCACGCTGTCGGTCACCGTGGTCGCGGTGATCGTATAGTCGGCGAAGTCGCCGGTGAAGCTGGCGCGGTCGATGCCCGTGCCGCCCATCAGGCTGTCATTGCCGAGGCCACCGGTCAGGGTATCGGCACCGGCATCACCGCCCAGCGTGTCATTGCCCGCCGCGCCGGCGAGAAGGTCGTTGTCAGCGCCGCCCAGCAGGCTGTCGGCATCCGCACCGCCATTGATGTCGTCCTCGCCGATACCGCCATCGATGGTGTCGTTGCCAGCATCGCCGAGCAGAACGTCGTCGCCTTCGCCGCCAAGCAGGCTGTCGGCATCGGCACCGCCT
>JAAFHD010000131.1 GCA_013298245.1 Alphaproteobacteria bacterium | reverse complement strand
AAGGGCAGCGGCCGTCGGTTCATTGATGATGCGCAGCACTTCCAGGCCCGCGATCGCGCCGGCTTCCTTGGTCGCCTGGCGCTGCGCGTCGTTGAAATATGCGGGCACGGTGATGACGGCTTGCGTGACCGTCTCGCCAAGGAACGCCTCGGCGGTTTCCTTCATCTTGGTCAGGATGTTGGCGCTGATCTGCTGCGGCGCGAAGGGCTTGCCATCCACCTCGACCCAGGCGTCGCCATTCGGCGCGCCCACGATCTTGAAGGGCGCCATGCCGGCTTCCTTCTTGACCATCGCGTCCTCGAACCGGCGGCCGATCAGGCGCTTGGTGGCGAAGAGCGTGTTCATGGGGTTGGTGACGGCCTGGCGCTTGGCGGCCTGGCCCACGAGCCGTTCGCCATTCTTGGCAAACGCCACCATGGACGGCGTGGTGCGCGCGCCTTCAGAATTTTCCAGCACGCGCGGTTCCGCGCCATCCATGATGGCGACGCAGGAATTGGTCGTGCCGAGGTCGATGCCGATGACTTTGCTCATCCGTGTGTCTCCTGTTGCGGCGGCGTGGGGGCGGCCCTGAAAGGCACCGCGCCCGGCCCCTCGCGGATGGGTTCGGGTTGTAACGAGACGCAGATATTCAGCCGCTGGCGGCGGGGCAAGGGGGTGCGGGCAACACTGGGGAGAAAATGTCACGCCATTCGCGATTGGCTCACCAAGCGCCCCTGGCCCCCACCGCCTTGCCCCCACCCACCCCTGGTGGTAGGGCCAGGGGTCCAGTCACAGGGTCGAAACCAGCCCCGCCATGAAGCTCGTCACGGTCCTGAACGGACCCAATCTCAACATGCTCGGCCTCCGCCAGCCCGCCATCTATGGCGCATCCACCATCGATGATGTGGAAGCGCTCTGCGCCGAGACGGCGGAAAAGCTCGGCCTCGCCATCGATTTCCGCCAATCCAACCTGGAAGGTGAGCTGGTCACCTGGATCCAGGAATGCCGCGGCCGCAGCCAGGGCATCATCATCAACCCGGCGGCCTATACCACCACCTCCATCGCCATCCTGGACGCGCTGTTGATCGCGGAGCAGCCGGTGATCGAGGTGCACATCACCAACATCCACAAGCGCGAGGAATTCCGCCAGCACAGCTATGTCGCGAAGGTCGCGACGGGTGTGATCTGCGGCCTTGGCGTCGCGGGCTATGCACTGGCGCTGCGCGCCATGGCTGGCCTGCTGGCCGACCAACAGGACGACAACTGACATGACCCAAGGCATGAGCTTTGACCCCGCGGCCATCCGCGAACTCGCCAAGATCCTGCGCGAGACGGACCTGACGGAAATCGAATTGGTGGACAAGGATTGCCGCATCCGCGTCCTGCGCCAGGCACCGGCGGTGATGGCGGCACCCATGGCGACACTGCCGCCGATGCCGATGGCCGCCGCACCCGTGATGCACGCAGCACCGCCACCCATCGCCGCACCCGCCGCGCTGGCCGCCGAATTCGACGCGAAGAACCCGGGCGCCGTGACCAGCCCGATGGTGGGCGTGGCGTATCTCTCGCCCGAACCAGGATCAGCACCTTTCGTCACTGTGGGTGCCCGCGTCGAAGCCGGGCAGACCGTGCTGCTGATCGAGGCGATGAAGACCTTCAACCAGATCAAGGCGCCGAAATCCGGCACCGTCACCCGCATCCTGATCGAGAACGGCACGCCGGTGGAATACGGTGAGCCGATGATGCTGGTCGAATGAAGCCGCTGACCAAGGTCCTGATAGCCAATCGGGGCGAAATCGCGCTGCGCGTCCACCGCGCCTGCCAGGAAATGGGCATCAAGACGGTGGCCGTGCACTCCACCGCCGATGCATCGGCCATGCATGTGCGGCTGGCGGATGAAAGCGTGTGCATCGGCCCGCCGCCGGCGCGCGAATCCTATCTGAACATGGCCGCGATCCTGTCGGCCGCGCACATCACGGGCGCGGAGGCCATCCACCCCGGCTACGGCTTCCTGTCCGAAAACGCCGACTTCGCCGAAATGGTGGAAGCCCACGGCCTGGCCTTTATCGGCCCCAAGCCGGAACACATCCGCACCATGGGCGACAAGATCGCCGCCAAGGACACCATGCGCCGCCTGGGCGTGCCGCTGGTGCCTGGCAGCGCCGGCGCGCTGGCCTCGGTCGAGGAAGCCTTCGCGGTGGCAAAGGAAATCGGCTACCCGGTGCTCATCAAGGCCGCTGCTGGCGGCGGTGGTCGCGGCATGAAGGTGGCGCGCGCCGAGGAACAGTTGGAAGAGGCCTATCGCACCGCGCGTGGCGAGGCCAAGGCCGCCTTCGGCAATGACGAAGTCTACCTGGAAAAATACCTGGACCGCCCGCGCCATATCGAAATGCAGGTGCTGTCCGACGCGCATGGCAATGTGGTGCATTTCGGCGAACGCGACTGCTCCCTGCAACGCCGCCACCAGAAGCTGGTGGAGGAAGCCGGTTCCCCCGCGCTGACCGCCGCCGAGCGCGACGCGCTGGGCGAACGCGTGACCGCCGCGCTGCGCGGCATGGGCTACCGCAACGCCGGCACGCTGGAATTCCTGTGGCAGGACGGCCAGTTCTGCTTCATCGAGATGAACACGCGCCTGCAGGTCGAACACCCGGTCACGGAAATGGTCTGCGGCGTGGACCTGGTGCGCGAGCAAATCCGTGTCGCCGCCGGTGAAACCCTCGGCTACGACCAGTCCGCCATCACCTTCAGCGGCCACGCCATCGAATGCCGCATCACCGCCGAGGACCCGGACACCTTCGCCCCCTCCCCCGGCAAGGTCACCACCTTCCACGCGCCTGGCGGCCTGGGCGTGCGCGTCGATAGCGCGCTGTATTCCGGCTATTCCGTGCCGCCGCATTACGACAGCCTGGTGGCCAAGCTGGTGGTGCATGGCGCCACGCGCGAACAGGCGATCGCGCGCATGCGCCGCTGCCTGTCGGAAATGGTGGTGGACGGCATCAAGACCACCATCCCCCTGCACCAGCGCATCATGGCGGACCCCGAATTCGCCAAGGGCGACTATACGATTCACTGGCTGGAACGCTTCGTCGCGAAGTCGTGAGGCATTTCGTCTTGCCCCGACGCGACTCGGCGCGGTAATCTGTCAACTGCCAGAGGGGTTTGGCAGGGGGATTTCATGCGCCGTCTCATCATCGCGGGCCTCGCGGCCCTTGGTCTCACCGCATGCGGCGGGCCGCCCGGTTCGGGCGAAACCCAGGCCCTGGTGGACCGCTCCACACTCGCCGTGCAGGAGCTGCTCGGCGGTGACCATGACCTGCTGAACGCACAGTCGCAGCTGCGCACCGCGCGCGCCGTGATGGTCTGCCCGCGGCTGTTCCGCGCCGCCTTCATCGGCGGCGGCGAGGGCGGGTCCTGCCTGCTGGTCGGGCGCGATGGCGCGGGGTCCTGGTCGTCGCCGGCCTTCTTCGGGATGGGGTCGGGCAATCTGGGCTTCCAGGTCGGCATCCAGGATGCGCAGACCATGCTGATCATCCGCTCCGACCGCGCGTTGGAAGCGGTGCTGAATGGGCAGTTCAAGTTCGGCGCGGATGCGTCGATCGCGGTGGCGCATCTGGGCGGTTCGGTGGAAGGGGCGACGACCACCAATCTCGGCGCCGACATCATCGCCATTTCCCGCACGCGCGGGCTGTTCGCGGGCCTCGCACTGGAAGGCACCATGCTGAACGCGCGGCCCGAATGGAACCAGAACTACTACGGGCAGGATGTCTCGGCCCGCCAGGTGGTCATGAACATGGCCGCGCATAACCCGGGTGCGGACCCGCTGCGCGGTGTGCTGATGCGCTTCGCCGGCGGCCAGCAGACGGCGGCCGCGCCGGCGGCGGAACCCCAGCGCGTCGTCGCCCAGCAGGCCGCGCGCGCGCGCAACCTGACGCCGAGCGGCCCTGTCACCCGCATGCCGCTGCCGCCCTCGCCGCGGTAGGCAGGCGCGGCCCGCAGCGGTGGTGCGCTGTCCAGTGGACGTCGGTTTCGGCCCGCGCTTAGCTGTGGCCTAAAGATTTTTCACCATCGACGCCGGAGGTCCCGCTGCTTGCCGCTACCACACCTCAAGCGTCTCGAAGCGGAGGCCATCCATATCCTGCGGGAAACCTGGGCGGCGTTTCGCAATCCCGTCCTGCTCTACTCGGCCGGCAAGGACAGTTCGGTCGTTCTGCATCTGGCCCAGAAGGCCTTCGCGCCGGGCCGCATGCCCTTTCCCTGCCTGCATGTCGCCACTGGCTGGGATTTTCGCGACGTGCTGGATTTCCGCGACCGGCGCGCGGCGGAACTGGGGCTGAACCTGCTGGTGCACACCAACCCTGACGGGCTGGCGCGCGGCATCAACCCGCTGGACAGCGGCAGCCAGGTCCACATGAATGTCATGGGCACCGAGGCGCTGAAACAGGCGCTGGACATGCACGGCTTCGACGCCGCGATCGGCGGTGCGCGCCGCGACGAGGAAAAGGCGCGCGCCAAGGAACGCGTCTTCAGCCACCGCTCCGCCGGCCATATCTGGGAACCACGCAACCAGCGCCCCGAGCTGTGGGGCCTCTACAACACGCGCATCCAGGCCGGCGAGGGCATGCGCATCTTCCCGCTGTCGAACTGGACCGAGTTCGACGTGTGGGACTACATCGCGGCCGAGAACATCCCCATCGTGCCGCTGTATTTCGCCGCCGAACGCCCGGTGCTGCGTCGCGACGGCGTGCTCATCATGCGCGACGACGACCGCATGAAACTGCACCCTGGTGAGGCGGAGCAGAGGCTCAGCTTCCGCTTCCGCACCATGGGTGACTGGCCGCTGACCGCCGCCCATGAGAGCAGCGCCAGCACCATCGCTGCTGTCATCCAGGAAATGCGTGAAAGCCGCGTCAGCGAACGCGCTGGCCGCCTGATCGACGGCGACCAGCAGGCATCGATGGAACGCAAGAAGCGCGAGGGCTATTTCTGATGGACAGCACCCCGCCCGCACCGCGCGGCCTGTTGCGCGTGCTGACCTGCGGCTCGGTCGATGATGGCAAATCCACCCTGATCGGCCGCATGCTGCATGACGCGCAGCAGATCATGGACGACACCTTCGCCACCCTCGCCAAGGACAGCCGCAAGCACGGCACCACCGGCGATGATACCGACCTCGCATTGCTGGTGGATGGGCTGGAGGCCGAACGCGAGCAGGGCATCACCATCGATGTCGCCTACCGCTTTTTCACCACACCCGCGCGCAGCTTCATCCTGATCGATTCACCGGGCCATGAGCAGCACACCCGCAACATGGCCACCGGCGCCTCCAACAGCGACCTGGCCATCATCCTGGTCGATGCCCGCAAGGGCCTGCTGACACAGACAAGGCGGCACGGCGCGATCTGCTCGCTGCTGGGTATCCGCCACGTCGTGCTGGCGGTGAACAAGTTCGATCTGGTGGGGTTCGACCAGGCCGTGTTCGACCGCATTGTCGCGGATTGGACGGGGTTCGCGGCAGAACTCGGCTTTGTCTCGATGCAGCCCATCCCGGTCTCGGCGCGCTTCGGCGACAATGTCACCAGGCTGTCGGCGAACACGCCATGGTATCGCGGCCCCTCGCTGCTGGAACACCTGGAGCGCGTGCAGGTCGAGGATGCGGCCGGCACATTGCCGTTCCGCTTTCCCGTGCAGTGGGTCAATCGCCCAGGCCAGGACTTCCGCGGCTATACGGGCACCATCGCCAGCGGGCGCATCGCCGTGGGTGATGCCGTGGTCGTCGCCGCCTCCGGCCGGCAAAGCCGCGTGGCGCGCATCCTGGGGCCGGATGGCGACCTGCCCGCCGCTGTCCATGGCCAGGCCATCACGATCTGCCTGGCCGATGAGCTGGACATCGCGCGTGGCGACATGCTCGCCCCGGTTGCGGATCGCCCCGAGGTCGCGGACCAGTTTGCCGCCCAGCTGCTGTGGATGGACGAGACGGCCATGCTGCCCGGCCGCCAATACCTGGCGCGCCTGGGGCATTTGTGGACGACGGCCTCGGTCACCGCCATCAAGCACCGGCTGGACGTGACGGACCTGTCGCAACAGCCAGGCCGGCAATTGGCGCTGAACGAGATCGGCCTGTGCAACCTCTCGCTCGCCAGCCGCGCCGCCTTCGATCCCTATGCCGAGAACCGCGCCACCGGCAGCCTCGTGCTGGTGGACCGCGACAGCCATCGCACGGTGGCCGCGGGCATGATCGCCTTCGGGCTGCGCCGTGCGGCCAATATCGCGCCCGAGGCAGTGCTGGTGAACAAGGCGGCGCGCGCCGCGCTGAACCAGCAGAAGCCCGCGGTGCTGTGGTTCACCGGCCTGTCGGGTTCGGGCAAATCGACCATCGCCAAGCTGGTGGAGCAGGCGCTGCACCGGCAGGGCCGTCACACCTACCTGCTGGATGGCGACAATCTGCGCCACGGGCTGAACCGCGATCTGGGCTTCACCGACGCGGACCGGGTGGAAAACATCCGTCGCGTGGGCGAGGTGGCGCGGCTCTTCGTGGATGCGGGGATGATCGTGCTGTGTTCCTTCATCTCGCCGTTCCGCGCCGAGCGGCGGATGGTGCGCGAGCTGGTGGGGCCGGGCGAGTTCATCGAAATCTTCGTCGATACCCCGCTGGACGAATGCATGCGCCGCGACCCGAAGGGGCTGTACGAGAAAGCCCGGGCGGGCAGGATCCCGAACTTCACCGGCCTGACCAGCCCATACGAACCGCCCGAGCAGCCCGAGTTGCGCCTGCTGACCGCGGACCGCTCGCCCGATGAATGCGCGCGGGAGGTGCTGGACCATTGGGCGGATTGATTGTCTCGGATCGAAGCGCAGCCAGGCGCACAATGGCATGCCGTCGGCATGGCGGCCCGGCGGCGGCTCGAATGACAGCGGCGCGTCATCCCGCGAAGCCACATGCCGAGAAGGACGCGCAGCAATGACCGGAACCATGCCGCATAGGATCCCGCCGGTCCTGGTGCTCAGCACCGGCCGATGTGGCTCGACCTTGGTGTCGGACCTGCTGAACCGGCACCCCGCGATCCTCAGCATGTCCGAATTCTTCATGGCGCTGGGCATCGGCGGCCTGCGCGGACGCAGCCTGGATGGTGCGGCGATGTGGCGGCTGCTGAGCACGCGCGGCGCGGGCTTCGATGCGATGCTGCGCGATGGGCAGGTGGTCGAGGAGGTGCTCTACCCCCTCGGCAGCCCCGGCGCGCGCTACACGACGCGCGACCTGCCGCCGGTGATGGCGGTGTCGCTGCCGCACCTGACGGACCAGCCCGAAGCGCTGTTCGATGAACTGGCCGCGACGGTGCCCGCCTGGCCGCGCCGCCCCATGGCCGCCCAGTACGAAGCCCTGTTCGGGCATCTCAGCCAACGCTTCGGCAGGCGCGTGTGGGTGGAGCGCTCGGGCGGGTCATTGATGTTCGCGGCCAAGCTGCTGCGCATGTTTCCCGATGCGCGGGTGGTGCATGTGTTTCGCGATGGGCGCGATACCGCGATGTCCATGGCGGGGCACCACAATTTTCGCGTCATTGTGGCGCTCAGCCGTGCGTTTCAGCGTCTCGGCGTGGACCTGTGGCGCAGCTTCGGCAACCCGAATGTTGGCCCCCTCGATACGCTGCTGAACGCCGCAGCCCTGCGCCTGCTGAACACCGAGCGCGTGACGCGCGAGCCACCGCCGCTGGTCGAATTCGGCCGCCTCTGGAGCCGCATGATCCAGTTCAGCGAGACAATGCTGGGCGGCCTGCCGCCCGAGCGGGTGCTGAACCTTCGCTTCGAGGACCTGCAGGACAACCCGCGCGCGGAACTCGACCGGTTGATCCGCTTCATCCATCCCTCGCTGGCGGATGCCGCCTGGCTGGAGGCAGCGGCCGCACTGCCGCGCCCGTCGCGCCCGCGCTACCCCAGCCTGCCGCCGGCGGAGCTGCAGGCATTGACCGAGGCCTGCGGGCCGGGGCTCGACTTGCTGGGCTACGCCAGGTGACTCAGCCCATCTTCGCCGCCAGCTCCGGCAGGCCGGCCACCGACAGCAGGTGGGCATAGATCACTTCCAGCACGCCATTGTTGCGCAGATCCGCCAGCTTTTCGGCCGGCAGCGCCTGGAAGGCCTCGCGCTGGATGGCGTGGAAACCATCGATCTTGATCGGCTTGCCGGCCTGTTCAAACTGCACCGCGGCCGGGTGCAGCAGGCCCAATTCGGCCAGGGCGTCGCACATTGCCTTGGTCTTCTGCATGGCCACTTCCATGTTCTTGCAGAATTCGAAGGCGCGATCGAGCTGCGGCGTCGGCTTGGCATCGGCGCCGAACAGCGCCTCGCCTTCGGTGTCGCTGAACTGCGGCGCCTTGGGGTCGATGCACAGCGCCATTTCGTCGCTGCCCTCGCGCACGCGCACCAGCAGGAAGGGGAAGCGGCGCAGATAGGCCGGCACATAACGGCCATCGACCCATTTGCCGTCGGCGTCCACATGCATGTTGTGGTCGGGCTTCAGGCCCATGATCGCGACCGGCATATGCGGCGCCTGGGCGGCGAAAACGATCGGGTAGAAGCGCGACGCGATGGCGATTTCCTCGGCCGCCACGGGCACGGCGGAAAGCTTGCCGGCATAGCCGAAGCCGGCATCGCGCACGCGCAATGCGGCATGGCGTTCGGCGGTCAGCGGTTCGATGGCGGTATAGAGCGGCGGCAGGACGGCTGCGGATGCGGACATGGATGATCCCCTTGGTATCCGCGTGCTTGTGCCGAAGCATCTGCTTTCCAGCAAGTCACGCAAACTGGTCCTTGCGCTTCG
>JAAFHD010000130.1 GCA_013298245.1 Alphaproteobacteria bacterium | reverse complement strand
TGCACGCCGTCGGACATCAAATACGCGTCGATCTACGACAGCTTCACCATCTCGGTGATCGTGCAGCTCGAAGATCTCGGCTTCTGCGAGAAGGGCCAGGGCGGCAAGTTCGTCGCCGACGGCAACCTGATCTCGGTCGTGGGCCGCCTGCCCTTCAACACCGATGGCGGGGGCTTGTGCAACAACCACCCGTCCAACCGCGACGGCATGACCAAGGTGATCGAAGCGGTGCGCCAGGCGCGCGGCGAAGCGCACCCGGCCGTGCAGGTGAAGAACCACGACCTGGTGCTGGCCAATGGCAAGGGCGGCAGCCTCTGCACGCGCCATGGCTGCGGCACGGTTATTCTGGAGGCTGTGTGATGCCCACTCCCGCATTCAACCGCATCCCCGCGGCACCGAACGAAGACCCGACCAACAAGCCGTTCTTCGACGCGGCGCGCGAAGGCAAGCTGCTGATCGGCCGCTGCCTGGATACCGGCAAGCCGTTCTTCTACCCGCGCGGCGTCAGCCCCTTCACGCTGTCCAACAACGTGAAGATGGAGGAAAGCAAGGGCCAGGGCGTGATCTATTCCTGGTCCGTGGCCCGCGGGAAAGAGCCGTATTGCCTGGCCTATGTCACGCTCGATGAAGGGGTCACGATCATGACCAACATCGTCGATTGCGACTTGGACACGGTGAAGTGTGGCCAGCGCGTGAAGCTGGTGTTCAAGCCCACCGATGGCGGCGCGCCGATGCCGATGTTCACGCCGGCCTGAAGGCCCGCGCTCGCCCCCGGCTTCGCGGCCGGGGGTTCATTTTTTGTTCCCAAACCCCCTTCACCCGAGCGTGATACTCGGTTAATGCACGCATAAGTAGTGCCGCGCAGATTCATGCACGGCATCGTGCCGGGGTTCCAGAATGGACATCACCCTCTCGCGCCGTGCCCAGGGGCCGCAGGGCCAGGGGTTCAACAACGCCAGCGATTTCGCGGCGCTGTCGGCCGATGGCACATGGCTGGTCTTCCAGACCGAAGCCACCAACAGCTTCCTGTCCGACAGCAACAACACCATCGACATCTGGCGCCAGAACCGCGTGGACGGCAGCCTGCAACGCGTCAGCCTGACCAGCACCGGCGCGCAGCCCGACGCCGCATCCTTCGGCGCCGCGATCAGCGCCGATGGCCGGCACATCGCGCCGCGACATGGATACCGGCGCGTTGCTGCTGGTTTCCGCCAACACCAATGGCGGCGCGGGCAACAACGTCTCCTTCGGTGCCGCGGTCAGCGCGGATGGCGCGCGCATCGCCTTCCTGTCCGCCGCGACCGACCTGGTGCTGGGCGATACGAACGGCGCAATCGATGTCTATCTGCGCGACCTGGCCGCCAACACGATGCGCCTCGTCAGCGTCACGGCCGATGGCACGCAGGCCAATGCGGGCGCGCTGAACCGGCCTTCGGTCTCGGCCGATGGGCGCTTCGTGGTGTTCGACAGCGGGGCCAGCAACCTGGCGGCCAATGACAGCAACGGGCGCGACGATGTCTTCATCAAGGATATGCTGACCGGCGCGCTGGCGCGCATCACGGCGGCCGATGGCGCGCAGCAGAATGGCGCCACACAGGGCACGCTGCGGCCGGTGATCTCGGGCGATGGGCGCTATGTCGCCTTCGCCTCCTCGGCCAGCAACCTGGTGGCGGGCGATACCAACAATGCGCTGGATGTCTTCCGCCATGACCGTCTGACGGGTGCGATCGAACGTGTCTCCATCACGGCGGGTGGCGTGCAGGGGCTGCGCGACAGTCTGGACGCCGCGATCAGCGCCGATGGCCGCTTCATCGCCTTCACCAGCCATGCGCCGGAATTCGCGGCCGGCGACCGTCCCGTCTCCGCCGATATTTTCCTGAAGGACATGGTGACGGGTTCGCTGACCTTGCTGTCCCGCACCGCTTCCGGCGCGCCGGGCCTCGGCGAAAGCGTGAATGCCGCGATCAGCGCTGACGGCCTGCGCATCGCCTTCGCCTCCGACGCGCCGGACCTGGTGGCGGGCGATGCCAATGCCCGGCAGGACGTGTTCGAAGCCGCACTGCCCCGCGCCTCCGACGCCATCATGGGCACCACCGCCGCCGACACGCTGCGCGGCACCGCGGCCGCAGACACCATCCTGGGTCTGGCCGGCGATGACTGGCTGCTGGGCGGCGATGGCGATGACTGGCTGGAAGGCGGCGCCGACGCAGACACGCTGGATGGCGAAGCCGGCGCCGACCTGATGCTGGGTGGCGCGGGCAACGACCACTATCTGATCCGCGACGCCGCCGACCGCGCGATCGAAGCCGAGGACGCCGGCACCGACACCGCCTGGGTGCTGATCAGCGGCTGGACCTTGCCCGTGCACATCGAAATCGGCCGCCTGGCCGGCGATGCCGATGCACTGACCGGCGGCGATGACGGCGTGCAGCTGGTGGCCGCTGCGCGTGCCGCCACCTTGATCGGCGGCGCGGGCGATGACGTGCTGTGGGGCACAGCCGCAGCCGATCGTCTGGAGGGCAGCGCAGGCCAGGACACGCTGCGCGGCGGCGGCGGTGCGGACACGCTGCTGGGCGGCGCGGGCGACGACCACGCCGTGATCACCACAGGCACCGAACAATTCATTGAACAGCCCGGCGGCGGCACCGACACCGCCTGGGTTGCGGCCTTCGGCTGGGTGCTGCCCGCGCATGTGGAAATCGGCCGCCTGGCCGGCAGCGCCACGCAGCTTGCGGGCGGCGACACCGGCCAGCAACTGGTCGGCAACCCGCTGGCCGGCAACACGCTGCTGGGCGGTGCCGGCGCCGACGTTCTGTGGGGCGGCCCGCACGCCGACTTGCTGGATGGCGGCGGTGGCGATGACACGCTGCGCGGCGGCGATGGTGCTGACACCATGCGCGGCGGCACTGGCCACGACCACTTCATCATCAACAACACCTCCGATGTCGCGCAGGAAAACGCGGGTGAAGGCACCGACACCGCCTGGGTTGCGGCCGATGACTGGGTGCTGCCCGCGCATATCGAACTGGCTTATCTGTCCGGCAGCGCGCGGCGCCTGGCCGGCAGCGAAGGCGCTGACCAGTTGATCGCCAACCCCACGCTGGGCGGCGAGATGGACGGGCGCGGCGGCAACGACACGCTGTGGGGTTCCGCGCTGTCGGACCTGCTGGCCGGCGGCGCGGGCGATGATGTGCTCTACGGCTTCGGCGGCGCTGACCGCTTTGCCTTCCACATCGGGGGCTGGGGGCGCGATGCGGTGGCGGATTTCAACCGCGCCCAGGGCGACCGCATCGACATGCGCGGCAGCGGCATCACCGCCTTCAACCAGTTCAGCGTCGTCACCGGCGATGGGCACACAGCACTGCGCGCCGGCGCGAACGAGATCATGCTGTTCAACACCAGCGGCGTGACGGCCGCTGACTTCATCTTCAGCTGATCGGCTTTAGCCCCGCCCTGAAGCGCCGCCAGTTCCGCACATAGCCATCCGCGCTGCGGCGCAGCTGTGCCACCACCGCGTCGTCAAAGGTGCGCACGACCACGGCAGGCGAACCCACGATCAGCGAATAGTCGGGAAATTCCTTGCGCTCCGTCACCAGCGCATTCGCGCCCACGATGCAGAACCGCCCGATCTTCGCCTTGTTCAGCACGGTCGCCCCCATGCCGATCAGGCTGCAATCGCCCACCGTGCAGCCATGCAGAATGGCGCGGTGACCGATGGTGCAGTCCTCGCCCACGGTCAGCGGCGCGCCCACGTCCGAATGCAGCACGGCACCGTCCTGCACATTGCTGCGTGCGCCAATGCGCATGGGTTCGTTATCGGCGCGCAGCACGGCGCCGAACCAGATGCCCACTTCCTCACCCATGATGACGCGGCCCATGACATGCGCGTCCGGCGCCACCCAGTATTCCGCCGGCAATTCCGGTGCCACGCCGTCCAGTTCGTAGACCGGCATCAGCTCAATTCGATGCGCGCTTCTCGCACGATCCGCCCCCATTTCGCGTGTTCGGCTTCAACATGGGCACGGAATTCCGCGGGTGTCGAGCCGAGCGGCTCGCTGCCATCGGCGGCCGTTTCATGGCGACTTGTCAGGGTTGTATTCGCCGATCGCCGGAAGATCGTGGCGCACACCCAGCCGGCGATCGCCCAGCATGATGGGCAGTGCGGGCACCTTTGCCGCGCGGCCGTCGGGCAGCGTGACGTCCAGCATGTGCAGATGCGGATCGTCCAGCAAATCCCAGGGCCGGTTGATGCGCGCGTATGGCAGACCGCCCTGCTCGCACAGCGCCTCGATCTGCGCGACGGGGCGGCGGCCGAGGATCTCCTGCACCATCGGGATCAGTGTTTCGCGCGCCGCACTGCGCAGGTTGTTGGTGGCGAATTCGGGGATCGCCAGTTCGGGCGCGTCCAGCGCGCGCGTGAAGATCTCCCACTGCCGTTCAGTCACGACGGCGACGAAAATCTGCGTGCCTTCGGACGCGGTGAACACATCATACACGCCCCAGGCGCGGCGGCCGGCGGGCATGGGCGTGGGCTCGCGCCCGCTCACCGCCCATTGCGTCATGCTGGTGGAGACCAGGAAGGCGCAGGTCTCGAACAGCCCCGCCTGCACCACCTGGCCCTGGCCGGTGGCGTCGCGTTCGCGCAATGCGGCCAGCACGGCGATGACGCCGAACATGCCGCCCATCATGTCGTTGACCGGCGCGCCTGCGCGCAAAGGCCGGCCGGGCGGGCCGGTCATGTAGGCCAGGCCCGCCATCATCTGCACCACCTCATCCAGCGCGGTGCGATTTTCATACGGGCCGGGGAGAAACCCCTTCAATGACAGGCACACCAGGCGCGGGTTGCGCGCGCGCAGCACATCGAAGCCCAGGCCCTTCTCGGCCAGCGCGCCGGGGCGGAAGTTTTCGAGCACAACATCGGCGCTGTCGATCAACGCAAGCAGCGCATCGCGGTCCGCCTCCACATCGGCCACATAGCTGCGCTTGTTGCGCGAGAGTGCGGAGAAGAAACCAGCACCCGACGCCCCAAGGTTGCGCGTGCGGTCGCCGCCGGGTGGTTCGATCTTGATCACCTCCGCACCCAGATCGGCCAGGATCATGCCGCAGGTCGGCCCCATCACCATGTGGCTGAATTCGACGACGCGGATGCCGTGCAGGGGCAGGTTCATGCCGCCCTCCGGAAGCGCGACAGCGTGCCGCCATGCAGCAGGTTAGACGGCAGCTTGCGGCCGATGATGCGCTCGGCCAATTCGGCCGCGGCCAGCAGCGCGTCCAGGTCGATGCCGGTCTCGATGCCCATTTCATGCGCGAGGAAGACCAGCTCCTCGCTGGCGATATTGCCCGGCGCGCCAGCATGACCCGCGAAGGGACAGCCGCCCAGGCCCGCCACCGCCGCGTCGAACATGGTGACACCCATGCGCAGACCCGCCAGCGCATTGGCGATGCCAAGCCCGCGCGTGTCGTGCAGATGCAGCGACACGCCCAAGCCAGGCCAGCGCGCACGCACCGCGCCGACGAGCCGTTCCACATGCAACGGATCGGCCCAGCCCATGCTGTCCGCCAGCGAGAATTTTTCGATGACGCAGCCCGTATCCGCCGCCAGCGCCATCGCGTCTTCCAGCACAGACATGGCCTGCGCCACCGTCACCTCGCCGCCGAAATTGCAGCCGAAAGCGGCCTGCAAGGACAGCCGCGTGGGCGACAACCCGGCCGCCTGGTGCACCGCGATCATCTCGCGCTGCGCCGCCATCTGCCCGGCATGGTCGCGGTTCAGGTTGCGGCGCGAAAACGCCTCGGACGCCGCGAAGGTGATGGAGCCGAACAGCGTCAGCCGATCGCCAAAGCCGCGCGCCTGTTCCAACCCGCGCGCGTTGAACCAAAGTGCTGTGTATTCACAGCCCGGCTGCGGCGTGATGCCGGCCACCACCGCCGCCGCATCAGCCCAGCCGGGCACCAGCTTCGGGTTCACAAAACTTGCCACCTGGATGCGCGGCATGCCGGCGGCGGACAGCGCGTCGATCAGCGCCACCTTGTAGGCGGTGGCGATCGGGCCGGGTTCGATCTGGAAGCCCTCGCGCGGGCCTTCCTCGGTGATGGTGATGCGGGTGGGCAGGTCGGTCATTGCGGCTGCACTCCGGCTTCGCGCAGCACGCTGGTCCAGCGCGTGATTTCGGCGGTGATGAAGGTGCTGGCTTCGGGCACGCTGTTGCCGATCAGGCGCTCGGCGCCGAGTTCGGTCAGGCGTGTGACGATGGCGGGTTCGGCCAGCACCGCGGCGATGGCGGCCTGCATGCGCGCCAGGATCGGCGCGGGTGTGGCGCGTGGCGCCAGCAGCGCCTGCCACACGCTGAAACTCGCATCGGGGAAACCGGCCTCACCCACCGTCGGCAGCGCGGGCGCCGCCCGGCTGCGTTGCGCGGATGACACGGCCAACGCGCGCACCTGGCCCTGCGCCGCCTGCGGCAAGGCCGATAGCGCGGCATCGTAAAGCAGGTCCAACCGCCCCGCGATCAGGTCCTGATAGGCCGGCGCGCTGCCGCGATAGGACACTTCCTCCAGCTGAATTCGCGCAGCCCGCATCAGCAGCAGCGTGACCAACTGCAAGGCGCCGCCCGTGCCCGAACTGGCATAGGTCAGTCGCCCCGGATTGGCCCGCGCGCGCGCCACGAAATCCGCCACGGTCCGGTCGGGCGACGCGCCCGGCACCAGCATCACCATCGGGCTTTCCGCCAGCACCGTGACCGGCACCAGGTCACGCTCCGGGTCGTAATCCAGCGTGCGGAACAGCGCGCGCGCGACCGCCAGGCCCGTGTTGTGGAACAGCCAGGTGTGGCCATCGGGTGCGGCCCGCACCACCGCGGCCGCGCCGATGTTGCCGCCGGCACCGGCGCGGTTTTCCACCACCACGCGCTGCGGCAGCGATTGCGACAGGCGTTCAGCCACGATGCGCGCGATCAGGTCGGTAGGCCCGCCGGCGGCATAGGGAAGAATCCAGCGGATGGCCTCGCGCGGCCAGTCGCCTTGCGCACGGGCAAGGGTGGGCAAGGCCAGCATGGGCAAGGCGCGGGGTGTCGGCATCGGTATCCTCCAAGCGGCAGACTACGCGCCCGGGTGCCACGCGCCACCCCGGCCCGCGCGCGTCGCGCGCTTATCCCGGCCCGCGCGTGTCGCGCGCTTGCCCGGCTTGAAGACCGGCGCCCGCGCGCCCATCATGACAGCCAAGCAATTCACCGGGAGAGCATCCATGAACCGTCGCGCCCTTTTGGCCGCAGCCTCCGCCGCGCCCTTCGCCGCCGCCGCCCAGACCGCCGACTGGCCGAGCCAGCCCGTGCGCATGATCGTCCCCTTCGCCGCCGGCGGCCCCACCGACATCCCAGCACGGCTGATCGCCGAGGAAATGTCGCGCAACCTGGCCAACCGCATCGTGGTGGAAAACCGCACCGGCTCGGGCGTCGTCATCGGCACGGACATGGTGGCCAAGGCGCCGCGCGATGGGCTGACCATCCTCTACACCACCGTCGGCCACGCCGTTGCGCGCGCCATGTTCGACCGCCTGCCGTTTGACCCGGTGGCGGATTTCACGCCCGTCGCGCTGGTCGGCCAGGTGCCGATGATCATGCTGGTCAACCGTGAATTCCCGGCCAACAACCTGCAGGAATTGATCGCACTCGTGCGCGCCAATCCGGGCCGCTTCGACTATGCGTCGTCGGGCAATGGCGGCGCGGTCCACCTGGCAAGCGAGCTGTTCCTGCACATGGCCGGCGGCCTGCGGATGAACCACATCGCCTTCCGCGGCAGCAGTGCCGCCATGCCCGATATCCTGGCCGGCCGCATCCCGCTGATCATCGAAGTCGCGGCCGGCGCGCTGCCGCATGTCCAGCGCGGCCCGCTGCGTGCCTTCGCGATTTCCACCCGCGAACGTTCCTCGCTGGCACCCAATGTGCCGACCTTTCACGAAAGCGGCGTGCCGGGTTACGAAGCCTATACTTGGCACATGGTGCTGGTGCCGAACGGCACGCCGGCACCCGTCATCGCGCAGATCAACGCCGCCGTGACGCGCGCCGTGGCGCAGCCGCCCATCGCAGCACGCCTGCGCGAACTGGCGATGGAAGTGGTGCAGGGCAGCACGCCCACCACCGCCGCCGCCTTCCTGCAATCCGAGATCGCGAAGTGGGAGCCCATCATCCGCGCCGCCGGCATCAGGGCAGAGTAAGCGCGCCGCCGTCCCAACGCGCCAGCACCGGCGCGGCACGCATATTCTGCTGCCGCGCATCGAAGGACAGCCCCCAGCCATTGGCCAGCGCCCCCAGCGGCACGTCCATGGCTGACAGTGCCGCGCGCGGGTCGGGCCGCAGCGCATCGGCCACCGCCATCAGCAGGCTGTAACTGGCCAGCGAATGGCCTGAACGCGGCGCCGAGCCATAGCGGCGGCGATACGCCTCGGTCAGCGGGTGCCCCGCCGGCACGGGCGGCGCGTCCAGCACCCAGGTGCCGTCATGGCCCTCCGCGGCGGCGCGCGCCGTGTCGGCCACGGCATGCCCGCCGGCCAGGCCCATCACCGCGCGCGGGCGCCAGCCGCCATCGCGGAAGGCGCGGAACAGCGCGGCCACATCGCCCTCAAGCCCCGCATGCAGCGCGATATCGGCGCCGACGGCCCGCATGCGCTGCACCGCGCCTGGCATTTCCGCCGCCGGCGCCGTGAAGCGCAGCGCCACCCCGATGCCGGCCACACCCAGGCTGGCCTCCGCCGCCACCGCCAGGCTCTCGGCCGAGGCACTGCCATCCGACAGGATCGC
>JAAFHD010000013.1 GCA_013298245.1 Alphaproteobacteria bacterium | reverse complement strand
CTCGTGCACGCGCATCCGCGCGCGGATAGTTTCTCGGCGGCGTTGAAGGATGCGGCGGTTCGCGCGCTGGAATCGGCGGGCCACCAGGTCATGTTGCGCGACCTCTACGCCGAAGGGTTCGACCCCGTGCTCAGCGCGGAAGAACGCGGCGTCTATCACGACAATGCCGCCAACCAGCGCGGCATCGAAGACGACATCGCGCAACTGCGCGACGCTGATGCGCTGCTGCTGGTCTACCCCACCTGGTGGTACGGCATGCCGGCCATCCTGAAGGGCTGGTTCGACCGCATCTGGGTGCCAGGCGTCACCTTCACGCTGGGCGAGGGCGCGATTCAACCCGCACTGACCAACATCAAGCGCATCGGCGTGGTGACCACCTATGGCTCGCCGCTGTGGCTGCTGTGGTATCTCGGCTGGCCTGATCGGCGCGTGCTGGGCAGCGGCATCCGCCGCCTTTGCGCCAAGGGTTGCAAGCTGGATTGGCTGTACCTGACGCGGATGGACCAGCGCGGCGATGCGGATCGGCGCGGCTTCCTGGCGCGAGTCTCCGCGCGGCTGGCGCGCTGGTAGCATCAGCCCGCGCCGCCGGTGATCGCGTCGAGTTCGCGATAATCCGGCACCGCCGCATCCAGCACGCGGCCGGCGCGAATCACCACGCGATCCGCCTGCGGGCGCGACAGAAATTCCGTCCAGCCACGCGCTCGGAACACCACCAGATCCGCCGGTGCGCCGACGCGGATCATGCCGCGATCCGCCAGGCCCATCGCGGCCGCGGGTGTCGCCGTCACCGCGCGCGGCCAGGCGGCGATGGGGTGGTCCAGTTGCAGGATGCGCGTGGCCTCGCGGAACACTTCCACCATATCCAGGTCGCCATAGGCGTAGAACGGGTCGCGCGTGTTGTCCGATGCCAGCGACACCGGCACGCCGGCGGCGGCCAGTTCATGCACCAGCGTCACGCCACGCCAACGCGGCGTGCGGCCGGGCGCGCGGGCTTGCAGGTACATGTTGCACATGGGCAGAACCACGATGCGGATGCCGGCCTCGGCCACGCGCGCGATGGTCTCCGCGGCGAAGTCATCCGGTTGTATAGACAATGAGCAGCAATGCCCGCATTGGATCGGCGCGCGGAATTTTCTGCGGGCCGCGGTCAGCGCGATTTCGCGCAGCGCGCGCGCGCCGCTGTCGCCGCTTTCGTCCACGTGCAGATCCAGCGCCAGGCCGCGCGCTTCGGCCAGCGCGAAGAAGCCGTCCAGCATCGGCTGGAAATCATCGGGCAGCGCGTCATGCACATGGCCTTCGAGCCGCGTGACCATGCCGAGCGTGCCGCCATGCTTGGCCACCAGGTCGGCCAGCTCCGCGCCATCAGGCCCCGCAAAGCGGTCCAGCGGCGCGATGGAGACGAGTTGCAGATCGACACGCCCCGCCCATTCGTCGCGCAGCTTCGCGAAGAGCGGCCAGGTGGTGCGCGCATGCGGCAGGTAGCTGTCCAGATGCGTGCGGAGCGCAACCGTGCCGTAGGCATGCGCACAACGCAGCGCGAATTCGGCGCGCGCGCGCATATCGGCCTCGGTCCATGCGGCGCCGCGATCGGCCATGACGGCGTTGATGGCGCCGGCGAAATCGCCGGTCGGGTTGGGGCTGCGCGGCCAGATATGGCCCTTGTCCAGATGTGTGTGCGCATCGACGAAACCAGGCCAGAGCTGGCCGCCGTCCAGCGATACGCCATCAGGTGCAGTGCCAGCTGGTGCCAGCGCCGCGATGCGCCCGTGTTCGATGCGCACATCCAGGCGTGCGAGGCCCTCGCCACCCGCATCGGTCAGCGTGGCCGGCACGCGCGCATCGCGCAGCCAATAGGTGGCGCCGAGGTCCTTCATGGCTGTTCTCCAGCACTTTCATGCCAGCGGCGCAGCAGCATGTGCGACAGCCAGGACATCGCCGCGAAGATCGCGATGCCGGTGGCGGAGACCAGCACAAGGGCCGCGAACATGCGCGCGATCTGCAGCTGGTAGCCGGCCTCCAGGATGCGATAGGCGAGGCCGGATTCACGGCCGCCGGTGCCTGCCACGAACTCCGCGACGATCGCGCCGATCAGCGCCAAGCCGCCGGAGATTCGCAGGCCCGCGAGGAAGAAGGGCATCGCTGTCGGCAAGCGCAATCGCATCAACACCTGCCAGCGCGATGCGCCGTACAATCGGAACAGATCCACCAGGTTGCGGTCCGCGCTGTTCAGCCCGACCGTGGTGTTGGACAGGATCGGGAAGAAGGCGACGATCCAGGCGCAGATCAGCAGCGCCAGCAGCACATTATCCGCCCAGATGATGATCAGCGGCGCGATGGCGACGATGGGTGTGACCTGCAAAATCACCGCGTAAGGAAACAGCGACATCTCGATCACACGCGACTGCGCGAAGAGAATCGCGAGCACCAGGCCCAGGATCGCGGCTGCCGCCAGCGCGGAAAACGTGATCTGCAAGGTGATCCAGAGCGAGCCTGACAGCGTGTGCCAATCGCGCACCAATGTCTGCGCGATCAGCCACGGGCCTGGCAGGATGAAGTGCGGGATTTCGCGCGCGCGCACCATCCATTCCCAACCGCCCAGGAACAACACGCCGACGACAAGCGGCGCCAGCCATTTCAACACGCGTGGGTTCATGGGTGCAGTTCTCGCAGATGGGCGGCGGTGAGTTCGCCGTCGCGCAGCAGGAAGGCGCCGGCGGCCAGGACGTGGCGGATGTCGCGCGGGCGGGCGGCGTAGAGCAGGCGGGCGGCGATTTCGTCTGGGCGTGCGCCGGCGAAGGCGGGTGCGTCCAGAGACACGGCGATCATGTCGGCCGCCGCGCCTGGCAGCAGCGCCGTGCCGGTGGACATGGAAAGCGCGGCCTCGGGTGTCAGCCATTCAGCATCGGGGCGGGCAGCGCGCGGGAACAGGCATGCCAGCTTCGCGGCTTCCAGCATGCATTGCGTGTCATTGCTGCCGGCGCCGTCGGTGCCGACGGCCACGCGCACCCCACGCGCCGCCGCGCGCGCCACCGGCGCGATGCCGCTGCCCAGGCGCAGATTCGCGACGGGGTTATGGATCATCAGCGTGCCGGCCTCTGCCATGCCGGCAAGGTCGTCGTCGTCCAGGTGCACGCAATGCGCGTATTCGACATCCGGCCCGGCCAGGCCCAGAGCGGCCAAATGCGCCACCGGCTTGCGGCCGAAGCGCGAGACGCAACGCTCCCGGTCCAGTGCGGTTTCGCAGACATGCAGGTGGATGAAGGCGCCATGCGCGCGCGCGATCTCCGCCACGCCCGCCATCAGCGCATCGCTGCATCGCTGCGGCGCGGAGGGGCCAAGGCCGATCGTCACACCCGGCGGCGGCGCCGCCACCACGGCGCGCGCGAAGGCCAGCGCGGCCGCGGTATCAGGCACGACATCGGCCGACGGCGAGGTGATGTCGCGCATCATCGCCGCCAATTTCACGCGCATGCCGGTCTCGGCCCAGGCGGCGCCGGCGATGCGCACGGCGTCTGCGGAAAGCGGCATCTGGCGGAAATGGTCGGTCACGGCCACGGCGCCGGCGCGGATGTTTTCCGCCGCCGTCAGCAGGATGGCGCGGCGGATATTCTCGGCGTTCAGCGCATCCTGGCCATCGCCGTAAGCCGCGGCCAGCCATTCATCCAGCCGCGCCATGGGTGCACGGCCGCGCGCCAGGGCCTCGGGCGAATGGGTGTGCGCGTTGACGAAGGCGGGCAGCAGCAACAGGCGGCGCGCGTCGATGCGCTCGGCGGGCGCGGCGCCTTCGGCGATGCGGCCATCGACCACAAGCACATCCTGGGTGCGCGGCGTCCAGTCACCGCCGCCGGGCAGCAGCGTGGCACCTTCGAAGACCATCATGCCATTGCACTTTCCAGCGCGTGGCTGACTTCGCGGCAATGCGCCGCATAGGGCGCGCTGGTGCGGAATTCCGGCGTCGCGCGATCTTCTGCGGGCACCGCCAGTTCGGTCACGATGCGCCCTGGGCGCGGCGCCATCACCACGATGCGTTCGGCCAGAAAGACGCTTTCGAACACCGAATGCGTCACGAACACCACGGTGAACCGCTCCGCCTGCCACAGCTGCAACAGGTCCTGGTTCAGCTTGAAGCGCGTGATTTCATCCAGCGCCGCGAAGGGTTCATCCAGCAGTAGCAGACGCGGCTTGGTTACCAGCGCGCGCGCGATGGACACGCGCATTTTCATGCCGCCCGACAGCGCGCGCGGATAGGCATTCTCGAACCCCGCCAGGCCCACGCGCGCCAGCATGTCGGTGGCGCGCAATGCGGCCTCGCGGCGCGGCGTGCCGGCCAGTTCCAACGGCAGCGCCACGTTGCGCACCGCGGTTGCCCAAGGCATCAGCGTCGGTTCCTGGAACACGAAGCCGATCGACTTGCGCGCCGCCGCATCCGCCGGAAAGGCGATGCTCCCTTCCGACGGATCGATCAGCCCTGCTATCATCCTGAGCAGCGTGGATTTGCCGCAGCCTGAAGGCCCCAGCAGTGCGAGAAAATCCCCGCGCGCAAGTGCCAGGTCCACACCCTCTACCGCCAGCGTGCCCGTGCCATAGCGCTTGGCCACGCCGCTCAGCGTGGCCAATGGCGCCGTGCTCAGGACAGCCCCACGCGGCGATTCACGAAGCGCAGGTCATAGGCGCGCTTCACATCCAGTCCCGGCGCATAGACGCCGGCATCGCGCATCGTGTTGTAGAAGCGTTCCCAGCGCGCGTCAGACATGGTGCCCACGCCGAGCGTTTGCGCATCACCGGACATCACGATGCCCATCTCGTTCATCACGCGCACCGCGTAGTTGATGCGTTCCTGCGTCATGTCCGGGTTGTCGCGGATGATGGCGGCATTGGCGGCCGCCACGTCCTGGCCGCGCATGTATTGCGACCAGCCCTCGATGCTGGCGTTGACGAAGCGCTGCAGCACTTCGGGGCGTTCATCCACCATGCGGCGGCTGGTCGCGATGACCGAGTTGTAGTTGTCATACCCCGCATCCGCGATCAGGAAGACGCGCGGCCGCGCGCCGGCCTGGATGGCGCTGAACGGCTCGGACGAAAGAAAACCCTGCTGGATCGACATGCGATCCGCCAACCAAGGCTGGATGTTGAAGGTGTAGGGGCGGATTTGTTCATCCGTGAAGCCGAAGCGCGAACGCAGGAACGGCCAATAGCTGGTGCGCCCCGCGGTGCCGACCAGGATGGGCCGGCCGCGCATATCCTCGAAGCGCTCGATGCCGTTGCCCTCATGCGTCATGAGGATTTGCGGGTCCTTCTGGAACATCGCGGCGACGACCAGGAAGGGCACGTTTTCCCGCACGAAATTCAGCCCGAGAAAACCATTGCCCATGATGCCGTCCACACGGCCGGCCAGCAGCAGCTGCGATGGGTTCATCTGCGGCCCGCCCATGCGGATTTCCACGTCCAGCCCGGCGCGGCGATACAGGCCGGATGCCAGAGCGTGATAGAAACCGCCATGTTCCGCCTGGGCGCGCCAGTCAGTGTGATAGACAAAGCGGTCGAGCGATTGCGCGACACCCACGCGCGCGCCAGGCACGGCGGCAAGGGTCAGCGCGGTGCCGCCGGTCAGCAGGGCGCGGCGTTCGATGCGGTAGCGGGTCCTCATGGGCGTCTCTCCGTGCGGATGCGGGAGGACGTTATGTGGGGAGGTGGCGGGGTCTGTCACGCGGGGAGTGCGGATAGACGCATCATCACCTGCACCAGGCAGCCCAAGTGCTGGGCAACCCTGCCCAGCAGGGGCGCAAAGTTACCCCATTACACGCGGCCTGCGCGGCTCCCGCTTCGGCCGTTCTTCCCTGGGCGGCGGCGCCGGCTGCGCCATTTCCACCTGCAATTCCCTGATCTTCCCCACGATCGACGCGCGCAATTCCGGCGAGGTATGCGGCTTCAACCCGGCATAGACTTCCTTCAATTCGCGCAGCTGCTTTTCCTTCTCCGCGCGGTTGCGCGGGATGGGGCGGTTGTCAGACAGCTGGCCTTCACGTGAACGCATGATGTGTTTGTCCCGACGACAAAGGAAACGGCCGGTCCCGGGTCACGGGCCGGCCGTCTGGTTGTTGGCTATATCGCCCGAAAAGGCGTCAGATGTCCAGGATCAGGCGCCGCGGATCCTCGATGCTTTCCTTCATCCGCACCAGGAAGCTGACCGCTTCCTTGCCGTCCACGATGCGGTGGTCATACGAAAGTGCCACATACATCATCGGCCGGATTTCCACCTTGCCACCCACCGCCATCGGCCGGTCCTGGATCTTGTGCATGCCCAGGATGCCCGATTGCGGCGGGTTCAAAATCGGCGTGCTCATCAGGCTGCCATAGACGCCGCCATTGGTGATGGTGAAGGAACCGCCGGCCATTTCGTCCAGCTTCAACTGGCCATCGCGCACGCGCTTGCCGAAATCGGCGATGGTCTTTTCGATCTGCGCGAAATTCATCGCATCCGCGTTGCGCACCACCGGCACCACCAGGCCGTTCGGCCCGCCGACGGCCACGCCCATGTTCACGAAGTTCTTGTAGATCACCTCATCGCCGTCGATCTCGGCGTTGATGGCGGGGAATTCCTTCAGCGCCACCACGCAGGCGCGCACGAAGAAGCCCATGAAGCCCAGGCGGGTGCCGTGCTTCTTCTCGAAAGCGTCCTTGTATTCGGCGCGCAAAGCCATGGCCGCGCCCATATCCACCTCGTTGAAGGTGGTCAGCATGGCGGCGGTGTTCTGCGCTTCCTTCAGGCGGCGCGCGATGGTGGTGCGCAGCTTGGTCATGCGCACGCGTTCCTCGCCGGGCTGCGCGGCGCGGGCCGGGCGGGCCGCGACGGGCGCGGCAGCGGCGGGCGGGTTGGCCAGGAAGGCCAGCACATCGCCCTTGGCGATGCGCCCATCCTTGGCCGAGCCAGGGCCGATCTGGCCGGCGGCGATGTTGTTCTCCGCCATCAGCTTCGCGGCGGCGGGCATGGGCGCATGGGCCGAAGCGGCGACCGGTGCGGCCACCGGGGCCGGCGGCGGCGCGGGCGGCGCTGCGGCCGCGACCGACCCAGCAATCGACCCGCTGGCCGTGCCCACGGGCTTCGCACCAGCCGTCGCGGCACCGACGGCGATCGAACCCAGCACAGCACCTGGTTCAACCTCCGCACCCTCCTTGGCGGCAATCGCTTCCAGCACGCCGGCCGCGGGGGCGGGCACTTCCACCGTCACCTTGTCGGTTTCCAGTTCCACCAGCGGCTCGTCGACGGCGACGGCCTCGCCGGCCTGCTTGAGCCAGCGCGCCACGGTCGCGCTGCTGACGCTTTCGCCCAGGGTCGGGACGACGATATCGGTTGCCATCAATGTCTGCCTTCGTGTCGGGGCGGTGTTTAGATCGACAGGGCCTGGTTCACCAGGGCCTGCTGCTGCGCTTCATGCACCTTGGCCGAGCCGGTGGCGGGGCTGGCCGCATCTTCGCGGCCAACGAAGCTCGGGCGCTTGGCCTTGATGGACAGGCCGGTGAGCACCTTCTCGATGCGCCGGTCCACGAAGTTCCAGGCGCCCATGTTCTCAGGTTCCTCCTGGCACCACACCACCTCGGCGTTCTTGTAGGGCGCCAGCGCGGTCGTCAGCGACTTCACCGGGAATGGATAGATCTGTTCGACACGCATGATCGCGATATCGTCGATCTTGCGCTCGCGCCGTTCGGCCAGCAGATCGTAATACACCTTGCCGGTGCACAGCACGACGCGCTTGACCTTTTCTTCTGTCTTGATCGCGTCCACCTCAGGGATCACGAAGCGGAAGGCCGAACCCGGGCCGAAATCCGCCAAGGACGACACCGCCATCTTGTGGCGCAGCAAGGACTTCGGCGTCATCACCACCAGCGGCTTGCGGTAATTCGCCTTCAGCTGGCGGCGCAGCGCGTGGAAGTAGTTGGCCGGCGTGGTGAAGTTGCACACGCGCATGTTGCGCTCGGCGCAGAGCTGCAAATAGCGTTCCAGGCGTGCCGAAGAATGCTCCGGTCCCTGCCCTTCGTAGCCATGCGGCAGCAGCATCACCAGGCCCGACATGCGCAGCCACTTGGTCTCGCCGCTGGCCAGGAACTGGTCGATGATCACCTGCGCGCCGTTCGCGAAATCGCCGAACTGCGCTTCCCACAGCACCAGCGTGTTGGGGTCGGCCAGGGAATAGCCATAGTCGAAGCCCAGCACGCCCATTTCGGACAGCAGGGAATTGAACGCCTCGAACTTCGGCTGACCGGGGCGCAGATTGTTCAGCGGCGCGTATTCTTCCTGGTTCACCTGGTCCACCAGCACGCAATGGCGGTGGCTGAAGGTGCCGCGCTGCACGTCTTCGCCCGACAGGCGCACGCGATGGCCTTCCAGCAGCAGCGTGCCGAAGGCCAGCGCCTCGCCGGTGGCCCAGTCCAGGCCCTCTCCGCTGGTGATGGCGGCCTGCTTGGCCTCCAGCTGGCGGGTGATTTTCGGGTTGGCGTTGAAGCTGTCCGGCACGCGGCACAGCGTGCCGCCGACATCGCGGAGCGTTTCCAGCGAAACGGCGGTGGCTTCATCCACCTCCGTGCTGTCGGAACCCGCGGCCTTCAGGCCGGACCAATGGCCTTCCAGCCAATCCGCCTTGTTGGGCTTGAAGTCCTGCGCCGCCTGGAAATCGGCCTCCAATCGCGCATAAAACTCATCCTGGATGGCCTTGGATTCCGCCGCCGGAATGCTGCCCTCGGCCGCCAGCTTTTCGGCATACCATTGGCGCACCGGCTTCATCTGCTTGATGCGCGCATACATCAGCGGCTGGGTGAAGGCCGGCTCGTCGCTCTCATTGTGGCCGTGGCGGCGATAGCAGACGATGTCCAGCACGATGTCGGACTTGAATTCCATCCGGAATTCCGCCGCCAGCTGCGAGGCCCACACCACCGCTTCGGGGTTGTCGCCATTCACATGCAGGATAGGCGCCTGGATGCTCTTCGCCACATCGGTGCAATACAGGCCGGAATAGGCATGCACCGGCACGGTCGTGAAGCCGATCTGGTTGTTGGTCACGATATGGATCGTGCCGCCCGTGCGATACCCAATCAGCTGGCTCATCGCCAGCGTCTCATACACCAGGCCCTGGCCAGCAAACGCCGCATCGCCATGCAGCAGAATGCCCATCACCGACAGGCGTTCCTTCCAGTCACCGGCCATGTCCTGGCGCGCGCGCACCTTGCCCGCGACAACCGGGTCCACCGCTTCCAGGTGGGACGGGTTCGGCTGCAAGGACAAGTGCACCTTGCGCCCATTCACCTCGATATCGGTGCTGACGCCCAGATGGTACTTTACATCGCCCGAGCCCTGCACATCCTGCGGCGCGGCGGACACGCCTTTGAACTCGGAGAAGACCTTCATGTAGGGCTTCTTCACCACGTTCACGAGCATGTTCAGCCGGCCACGATGCGCCATGCCGATGCAGATTTCGCCAACACCCATATCGGCCGCAGTTTCGATCACGGCCTGCACGGCGGGGATGGTGGATTCACCGCCCTCAAGCCCGAAGCGCTTGGTGCTGACGTATTTCTTCGCGCAGAAGGCCTCAAAACCCTCGGCCTCGGTCAGCTGCGTCAAAATCTTGCGCTTGCCGGCCACATCGAAATGGCTGTTCCAGGGCGCGCCCTCAACCCGGCGCTGAATCCAGCTCTTTTGTTCCGGCGACTGGATGTGCATGAACTCCACGCCGATCGGGCCGCAATAGGTGGCCCGCACACGCTGCACGATGTCCTTCACGGACGCCGTTTCCAGCCCCAGCACGCCATCGATAAACACCGGGCGCGTCTGATCGGCGTCACTCGTAAAGCCCCAGAATTCGGGCTGCAGTTCCGGGTGCTTGTTGGGCTTTTGCAGACCCAGCGGGTCCAACTGCGCGTCCAGATGCCCGCGCACGCGATAGCTGCGGATGAGCATCAGCGCGCGAATGGAATCAAGCTGCGCGCGACGAATGGTCTCGGGGTCCACCGGCGGCTGCGCGCGGCGTTCTTTTGCGTCAGGCGCCTTCGGCTCATCCGGCGCAAACCCGCCACGCGGCCGCGGCGCCCAGGACGCGCCCGAAGCATCCATCAACACCGCCCGCGCATCATCATTCAGCGCCGCGAAAAGCTCCGCGAAGGACACATCCACACTGGCCGGGTTTTCCGCCCAGCGCGCATACATATCCGCCAGATAAGCGGCATTGCCGCCCGTCATCGCGGAGGCGAGGATATCGACACCAGCCATTCGTTTCTTCCCAAGGCGCACCTTGCGGCGGCCAGGCCCTTCCCATTCTGCGGCAGCGCCGCGGGGGTCACCCTACGGCGGAGGCGGTTAACATAACGATGATGGCAGCACTGCGGCATCCCCCCAAAGCATGTCTGGTGCCGGTTTTTCGTGATGCTGCGATGCGAAATATCGTCGCTATGCGCGCCAGGCGATCGCGGCCCCCAGCACCACCAACCCCAGGAAGAACACGCGCCGGAACGCGCCCTCCGGCAGCCGCGCGCGCAGCCGCGCACCCAGCGCCTGCCCCGCCAGCGCCGGCACCAGGGCCAACGCGGATGCCGCAACCCACCCCCAGGTCAACGCGCCACCGCCACCCAGCAACACCGCCAGCGCCAGCGTGGACACGCTGAACGACACGCCCAGCGCGCGCACCAGCTCATCCTTGGTCAGCCCCTGCGCCTGCAACCACGGCACGGCGGGGATCACGAAGACCCCCGTCGCCGCCGTCAGCGCGCCCGTCGCCGTGCCCGCCGGCAGCCCCCAACTGGCCGGCATGCGCGGCCGCCACGCCGCCAGGCCCAGCACGCCATAGGCCGCCAGCGCCACACCCAGCAGCAGCGCGCCCAGCCGTCCGCCAAACCCGCCCCACAGCCACCACCCCAGCGCCGTGCCCAGCACCACGCCGGCCAGCATGGGTGCGATGCGCCGTGCCATCGCCAGCGCCAGCGAGGGCGGGCCCATCTGCACGATGTTGGTAACGGCACTTGGCAACAACAGCAGCGCGGCGGCGGGCGTGGGGCCCAGCACCAGGCCCAGCAGCCCCATGGCGATGGTCGGCAGGCCCAGGCCAATCACGCCCTTCACGAAGCCGGCCAACAGGAATGTCGCGCCGATGATCAGGATATCTTGCATGCGGGCAGCTTACCGCAGCGCGCGGCCTGCATGCTTCGGGTCGGGCCGAAATGTCAGAACAGAAAATCGCCCGCCACCAATGTCGCCACACCAAACACCAGTATCGCGCTGCCGCCGAATTCCACCTGTGAATTGCCACCACCCGACACGATGGTCAGCTGCGGAAAGGTGATGCCACTGCCGGTGAAATCCAGCTTCGCCGAGCCCTGCACAAACCCCGCGATCTGGTCATACCCCCAAGCAGGCCCGCTGTAGCGGAAGCGGTCAGCACCACCCTGGCTGTACAGCGCGTCATCACCCGCGCCGCCGGTCAGCGTATCCGCAGCCGTGGTGCCGAAGATGGTGTCCGCGCCACCGCCGCCATCGATCGCGCTCGCCGCACCCGCATTGTTGCCGACCAGCAGATTGCCCAGCGCATTGCCGATCAGCGCCGTCGCGGTGGAGACCAGCCGCGCTTCCTCCACATTCGCGCCGATGTTCAGCGTGGTGTTCGCAAGCCCGGCGAAATACACGATGTCATAGCCATCGTTCAGCGCCTCGGTGATGATGCAGCCGGCGTCAAACGCCACATACTGGTCATTGTCCGCGCCGCCGATCATGCTGTCGGCACCGCCCTGCCCGCGCAGCACATCGTCGCCCAGATTGCCGTTCAGCGTATCGGCGAAACCGCTGCCCCACAGCACGTCATTGCCGCCACCGGCATCGATCACGCTGGCCTCGCCGGAATTGGCCACCAGGTCCTCACTGGTCGCGCTGCCGAACAGGCGGAAGGCGCCAGGCGCGGACAAGCGCCCGATCTCGATATTCGCGCTCAGCACATAATCGTTCACCGCGACGAAGGCGGTGTCGATGCCGCCCCCGGGGTTTTCCACGATCACGGTATTCACATTCTGCACGACGAACTGGTCATTGCCGGCGCCACCCACGAAGGTATCCGCACCGCCACTGCCGCGAAAAATATCATCGCCGATGCCGCCATCCAGGCTGTCCGCCAGCACCGACCCGAACAGCACATCCGCGCCATCCCCGCCCGACAGCGTGGATGCCAGGTTGGACACCGCGACAATCTGGTTGTCCTGCGCATTGCCGGTCATCACCGTGGCGCTGCCGATCAGGCGGCCGATTTCCACATTGTCCTGCAAGGTGATGCCCTGCACGCCGGTGACGACCGTGTCGGTGCCCTCGCCGCTCAGTTCGAACACCTGGTCGGTGGCGTTGTCCATGCTGTAGGTGTCATCGCCCCTGCCGCCATACATGCCATCGCCGCCGGCGCCGCCATCCAGCGTGTCATTGCCCGCGCCGCCGTACAGCAGGTCCACGCCGGCGCCGCCGAACAGCTGGTCATTGCCGTCCTCACCGGTGATCTGCGCGCCCAGGATGGGGTGGCCCAGCAGGATGTCGTTGGCCGCCGTGCCGCTGACGACGCCGTCGCGCGGATCGACGATCTGGTACTTCACCGTGCCGTCGCTGCCGTCGATCCAGGTGACGACCACGCGCCCATCGGCCAGCAACGCCATCGCCGGGTCGGCCTGGCTCCCCGGCCCGGTCGCGACCGAAAACTCGCCGCCCACGCGGTTGCCATCCACATCGAAGCGCGCGCCATACACATCATAGGCGCCAGAGCCGCCATTGCGGCCGTCGCTCCAGGTGATGATGAAGCCGCCATCGGCCAGCGCGGTCACGTCGCCGCGCGCCTGCAGGCTGGTGCTGGTGATGTTGGCGACACGCTCCGTGCCCAGCTTGGCACCACCCGCGTCGAACAGCTGATAACCGATGTGGTAGCTGCTGGTGTCGGACGGGCGGGAGCTCTGGTCATGCCAGGCCACCACGAAATTGCCATTCGCAAGCCCCGTGATGCTGGGCTTGTAGTCACCGCCGTCGATGGTCGCGCTGGCCACCTGCACATTGGTGACGACGGTGGTCGACAATGAACTGCTGTAGAGGTTCATGCGGTAGTCATTGGTCGTCAGGTCAAACCAGGCGACCACGACATTGCCGTTGGGCAGCACCGCCGTGGTGGAGGTGATCTGGGTGTTCGGCCCGACAGCCACGCTGTTGCCGGCGCTGAACACACCATTGCCGTCATGCAGCCGCACGAAGATGTCGCTGTCCGACGTATAGGTCAGCGCATAGCCGCCGAAGCCCGCGGCGATCGCCACGTTATTCTCGAGCGCCGTGGTGGCGGCGACATTCTGCACCGTGTTGATCGGCGCGCCGGCGGTGGTGAATTGCGACAGCCGCACATCCTCGTTGCCGCCATTGTTGAGGTCGCGCACCCAGGTGAGCGTGATGGTGGTGCCGATGCTGGCGATGTCGGGCGTGTAGGTCGCGCCATTGTCGGAGCCGATGCTGATCTTGCTGCCGATGAACTCGCCCGCGGCGCCGAAGATCTGGAAATTGGCGGTGCGGGCGTTGCCGGTACCCTCGGTCCAGGCCAGGGCGAAGCCGCCAGTGGCCAGCGCGGTGACAGCGGGACCGGCGCCGAAACCGCCGAAGCCGCCCAGCGACGTGTTGGCGGTGCTGACGGTGATGGTATTGCCCCAACGGATGACGGCCATGGCGCCCTGCCCCCTTGCTGGCCGGTCGCGGTCCATCCGCCCGGCGCGGAGAATGAAGGCGCACGACATCCGGCGCGGCAAGTTGAAGCGCACAGTTCATCGAAATGTGATGGCTATTCGTGGGCGCCTGTTCTTCGGCATCAGTCCAGCGGCGCTGAATTCCGCCGCCATTCCCAATAAAGCGGGCGGCGGCCGGCGGCGATGGCCTTGGCTTCGTAGCGCGTCGGCGGCCAGGATTCGGGGCGTAGGGTGGCGGGTGGCGCGCCCGTGAACAGCGCTGATTCGCCGAGTGTTTCCGCGACCCACGCCTGGTAGGTCGGGTCATCGCTGGCGATGCGCCAGATGGCACCAGGCTTCAGCGCGCGATGCACCACCGGCAGCATTTCAGGGTGCACAAAACGCCGCTTGGCATGGCGCGCCTTGGGCCAGGGGTCGGGGAACATCAGGAACAGCCGGTCCAGGCTGGCGGGCGGCAGGGCCAGCAGCAATTCGCGCGCGTCATCGGGCCAGAGGCGCAGGCGGGGCGGCAAAGGGGCGGTGGCCTCCGCACCTTCGGGCACCAGTTCGGTCAGCAGGGAACACAGGCCGTGTTCGTAGACTTCCGAGGCGATGATCGCGACGTCCGGGTGCGCGGCCAGCAGGGCGCGGGTGTGTTCGCCGCCGCCGAAGCCGACTTCCAGCCAGGTTTCGCGCGCGCCGTCGGCGAACCCCAAATCCGTGAAACGCGCGCGCGGCAGGGCTTCTTCCAGCAGGCGTTCCTGGCGTGGGCGCAGTTTGTGGCCGCGGCGGCGGCCATAGAGGCGCTGCGGGATGCCGGAGGGGAATTCGGTGGTCATGACAGCGGCTTTCCGCCCCAGCGGCGCGCCAGGCGTTCGAAGTTGATATAGGCGGAAGGGTTCGCAGGCAGATTTTCGCTCGTTGGCACACGGACCGTTTGAATCAATGGCGATGCAGCTTGCCAATCGCGCAGCAGGACGGGGCCAACCCAGTCTCGATACACCTGTTCATCGAACAGGCCAGACTGGCAGGCGATACTTGCCACCTCGTAGTGGTTGAGAAAATCCAGACAGCGGCCTCGTTCGACAAAATCATCATCGCTGACCGGGTCGTCGATGCGTTGGGCGAATGCGGCGTCACGACGATAGCGCCGGAACGCGGCATAGGCGTCCATGTATGGCGGGCGCGTATTGGCGGCATCGATGTGGTCGATCGTCGCCTTCAGCCTGGCCAAACGACGATTGGTCAGCAGCGTCACAACGGCAACAGCCAGACCTATGAGCGCCGCGGTCGCAGTGACCACAGGCGCCCATAGGATCCAGCCTGTCATGCCGGCATCAGCGCCCGAAGGCGCGCTTCAGTTCCGGCACCAGGTCGGTCTTTTCCCAGGTGAAGGTGCCCTTTTCCAGATCCGGCGTGCGGCCGAAATGGCCATAGGCGCTGGTGGGCACATAGATCGGGCGGTTCATGTGCAGGTGCTCACGGATGCCGCGGGGCGACAGGTTCATCAGGTCCTGCACCACCTTGGCCAGCTTCACCTCGTCCACGTCCTTGCCGGTGCCGTGCAGGTCGAAATAGACCGACAGCGGCTTGGCAACGCCAATCGCGTAGGACACCTGGATGGTGCACTTATCCGCCAGGCCTGCGGCGACCACGTTCTTCGCCACATAGCGCGCCGCGTAAGCGGCCGAGCGGTCCACCTTCGTCGGGTCCTTGCCCGAGAACGCGCCACCACCATGCGGGGCCGCGCCACCATAGGTGTCCACGATGATCTTGCGCCCGGTCAGGCCGCAATCGCCATCCGGGCCGCCAATCACGAAGGTCCCGGTCGGGTTCACATACAGCTCATTGTCCGGGCACATCCAGCCGGCGGGCAGGCTGCTGGCGATGATGGGCTTCACCATCGCCTTGATCTGCGCCTGGTCCATGCCCTCTTCGTGCTGGGTGGAGAGCACGATGCTGGTCGCACCGACCGGCTTGCCGTCCACATAACGCATCGTCACCTGGCTCTTCGCGTCCGGCAGCAGGCCCTTCACGGCCACATCGCCATTGCGGCGCATTTCGGAAATACGGCGCAGGAACAGGTGCGCGTAATACAGCGGCGCCGGCATCAGTTCCGGCGTCTCGGTGCAGGCATAGCCGAACATGATGCCCTGGTCGCCGGCACCTTCATCCTTGTTGCCGGCGGCATCCACGCCCTGCGCGATATGCGCGGATTGCGCATGCAGGTGGCATTCGACAGTGGCGTTCTGCCAGTGGAAGCCGTCCTGCTCATAGCCGATATCCTGGATGGCCAGGCGCGCCTTGTGCATCAGCAGTTCCGGCGTGATGAAGCCCGGGCCGCGCACTTCACCCGCGATCACGACGCGGTTGGTCGTCACCAGCGTTTCGCAGGCCACGCGCGCATAGGGGTCGGCTTCCAGGAAGGTGTCCAACACGGTGTCGCTGATGCGGTCCGCCACCTTGTCCGGGTGGCCTTCGGAAACGCTTTCAGACGTGAAAAGGTATTCGCCCTTGTCGCGCATGGCTTGGTTCGGCCTCTTGTCGCTGGAAGCCGGGCAACCAGCCGGCATGGCGCCGCCGTAACGGCGGGCGGCCGGTGTTTGGCAGCGCCGGCCCGAGGGGTCAAGGCGGGGTGAGCATCGCCCCTTGGCGCAGCAGTTCCGCGCGCACCACGGCGGCATCGGCGCCGCGTGCGGCCGCCACGCCCGCGGCCTGCCCGGTGGCGAGTGCGGTGCCCATCACGCGCATGGAGGCACCCGCCATCCGGTCGCCATCCGCGCAGCGGCCGGCGGCGAAAAGATTGGGCGTATCCGCGCTGTGCAGGCAGCGCAGCGGAATCGGATAGGTGCCGCGATCGGGCGGATAGGCGAAGCTGGACGACCAGTCCGACCGTTCATGCCATTCGGCGCCCCAGGCACCCAGCGCGATGGTGTCGGCATGGGTGGCGCTGGCTTCGATCTCAGCCCAGGTCAGATGGTGGCGCGCATTGACGTGGCGGCTTTCGCGCGTGCCGAAATCCGGGCCGGTCTGCGCCAGGTATGCGCGTTCCCAGCCGGGCAGGGCGCGCAGCAGGGCCAGGTATTCCCAGGCCTGGGCGCGGGCGGCGCGTTCGGCGGCGGCGATGCTGTGGGCGTCGCGCGCGTCATAATCCTCGCTGGCCAGATAGAGCACGACATCGCCGCTGATCGGCAGGCGCGCGACGACGCCGCTGGTCTTGGTGATGGGCGCGCCGGTGGCCTTGGCGCGGTCCAGCACGGCGCGGATGGCATCAGCGCGGATTTCGGCATCCGCGGCCAGGCCGGAAAACCGGGTGGCCAGCGTGCCCAGATTGACATGGCCATGATTGCCATAGCGCGTGGAGGCGCCGGCCAGATGCGCCAGGTCGCCATCGCCGGTGCAATCCACGAAGGCGCGCGCGGTGGCGCGATGCGCGCCGCGTCGGTCATGCCAGGTGATGGCGGTGACGTGGTCATTGCCGCGCTCGGCGCCAGTGATCTGCGCGTGCAGCAGCACAGTCACGCCAGCGGCCGCGACCACATCATCCAGCACGCGCTTCAGCGCCTCCGGATCGAACACCTGAAAGACGCCGCGATGGCGCATGACGGGACCAAGCGCACCCAGCTTTTCCAACCCGTCCAGGATGGGCGTGGCGACGCCATGCACGACGCGGCGCGGCGTCTCGCCCAGCGTGTGCAGCCCGCAATAGGTGATGACGCCGCGCGTGGTCGCAGCACCGCCCAGGCAGCCCGCGGCCTCCACCAGCAGCACCCGCGCACCGGCCTGCGCAGCACCCACCGCCGCCCCCACGCCGGCATGGCCACCACCCGCGATGATGACGTCATGATCCATGCTTGAACCGGCGCGGCGTCACGACCGACAGCGCCGGAAACAGCCCCGCCATATGCCTCGTGTTCCAGGTGATGATGGTGCGGATGCCGGCCATGAGCGCGACCTCCCCGATCAGCGCATCATGGAGCCGCGCGCCGATGCCGCCGTTATAGGCGAAGCGGCGCGTCGCATCGAAACCCTGCGCGGCGGTCAGCCCCACCAGCGCGGTCGCCGCGCGTAGGCTTTCCAGCGCCGCCATGGCGTGATGCGCCGGGAACCGGAACGGCGCCGCATCACCACGGCGCGTCAGCGTGACAAAGGCTTCGGCATAGCTATGCGACGCCACCGCCAGGCGCGCCAACGGCACCTTGTCCATCAGCGCGATGGACGCTTCATGATGCTCATGCGCCTCCGCCAACATGGCGATGACGACATTGCTGTCCAGCAGCGCCAGCGGCGCGCTCACCGCCCGCGGCTGGCGGCGAGTGCGGCCTCGGCCGCCGCCAGCGACACGCGCGCGCCCTTGGCCGGCAGCACCAGCAATGCGCCGCGCTGCACCAGGCCGGCGCGCGCTTTCGGCGGCGGCGCATAGGCGCGCAGCGCTTCTTCCACCACCTGCGTCACGGTCATGCCGCTGTGCTGGGCGATGGCATGCGCAGTGGTGCGGGCCGCGCCGGAGCGGATGTTGAGCTGGGCTTCCATGCGGGCAACATACCCAGTGCCCCGAAAAAATGCTAGCTATTTCGCCGGAGGTGCTAGCACCTTGTCCCGGTAATTGCAGTGCGCCAACGCCGTGCAACGCCAGCATTCCGGGGCACGCGCCTTGCACACATACCGCCCGTGCAAAATCAACCAGTGATGCGCATCGCGCAGCAGCTCAGACGGGCAGCGCGCGACCAGCCTGTCCTCCACCTCACGCGTGGTCTTGCCCGGCGCCAATCCGGTGCGGTTGCCGATGCGGAAGATATGCGTGTCCACCGCCATCGTGGCCTGCCCGAAGAAGACATTCAGCACCACATTCGCCGTCTTGCGACCAACACCTGGCAGCGCCTCCAGCGCGTCCCGATCACCAGGCACTTCACCGCCATGGCGTTCCACCAGCTGCGCCGCCAGCGCCGCAGTATTGCGCGCCTTCGCCTGCCACAGCCCGATCCGCCGGATCAGCGCACCAATACCCTCCGCGCCCAACGCCGCCATCGCCGCCGGCGTGGGTGCGGCCGCGAACAACCCGGGCGTCACCTTGTTCACCATCGCATCCGTCGCCTGCGCGGACAGCACCACCGCCACCAGCAGCGAAAACGCATCCGTGTACAACAACTCCGTCTCCGGCGCCGGATTGCCCGACGCCAGCGCGGCCACGAAAGCCCCAGCCTGCTCGCGATTCATCATCCGCGCGCGGCGCGGTTTCTGGGCAGTGCCATGCGGCGAGGGGCTTGTGCGGGACATCAGGTGACGCATCTTGCTGGAAGATGTCCGATACCGCGCCCTGCTTCGAAGCGACAAGCCGCCCACGCCACGCGCTGGGGCCGATCGGCACGCGCGTCGTGCTGGCCCTGCTGGCCGTGGGCTTCACCCTGCCCGGCGTGATGTTCATCGTGATGGGCGCTTGGCCCGTGCTTGGCTTCGTCGGCGTGGAGTTCATGCTGGTGATGGCACTCTTCGCCGCACACCGCCGACACAGCCGCCGCGCCTTCGAACGCGTCACCCTGCGCCACGGCCAACTTCTACTCGAACGCATCGATCACCGCGGCGCGCGCCAATCCGCCGTGCTGGACGCCTATTGGGCACGCGTCCGCCTCGATGACGGCCTGCAACCTCGCCTGACCGTCACACTGCGCGATGCCGAATACGAAATCGGCCTGCACCTCGGCGCCGATGAACGCCGTGACCTGGCGCAACGCCTGAACGCCGCACTGACCCGCCACCGCACACCGGTCTTCGACAACCCGCAACTGCGGGCCTGATCACCCCGGCAAAAACTCCGCCCGCACGCTTTCGGTATGCGCGCCCAACCCCGGCACCGGCCCAAACGCCCGCGGCCCATCCGAAAACCTGGCCCCCGGCGCCGCCATCGACACCGGCCCCATCTCCGTCGCCACCTCAATCCGCTTCAACGCCGGATGCGCCGCCAAACCATCCACCCCATTGATGAACCCAAACGCCGTATTCGCCGCATTCAACGCCGCCACACATTCCTGCCTGGTGCGCCCCGCAAACACCGCCGCGATATGCGCATCCACCACCGGCCGGTTCGCCACCCGATCCACATTCAACGCAAACCCCGGCTTCGTCACCAACGACGCATCCCCCAGGAAGTGCGTCGCGAAATCCGCCCACTCCCGCTCGTTCTGAATCGAAATCAGGATCGACGCGCCATCACTGGTGTCAAACGCGCCATACGGACACAGCGACGGATGCGCCATGCCAATCCGCGGCGGCGCCTTGCCGGTGCCCTCAAACATCAACAACGGCACCGCCATCCAATCCGCCATGCCATCAAACAAACTGACCGCAATGCCCTTCCCGCGGCCGGTAATCCCGCGCTCAATCAACGCCTCCAACACCGCCGCATGCGCAATCGTCCCACACGTAATATCGCACACC
>JAAFHD010000129.1:5931-8819 GCA_013298245.1 Alphaproteobacteria bacterium | reverse complement strand
CTGTGCGTCGAGTTCGCGCAGCACTTCGGCCAGGATCGCGGGGCGGCCGCGCGTTGCGATGCCGATGGTGATGTTCATCCCATCCACCCTGCGACGCGGCCGGTCCAGGTGTTCCAGTAGTATGCCGCATGGGCGCGGCGGCCGCGCGCGAGGGCGAGCACCGCGCCGCCGAGGGGACGCACATAGAAGGGCAGCGCGGTGGCCAGCGGCGCATGGCGGCGCAGCGCGAAACCAAGGCCCAGGCCATAGCGATAGGCGCGCTCGGCGGCCTCGTCAGACAGGCGCTTGTCGGGGTGGATGACACGGAGCGCATGGTCGTAGCGGGCGCTGTGGCCGGCGGCGATGGCGCGGCCGACCAGGTCATTGCCCTCGGCGCTGCCGAAGCGCGCACCGGGGCCCATTTGCTCGTCGAAACCGGCGAGCTCCAGCGCGATGTCGCGCCGCAGCCAGAGGTTGAATTCGATGACGCTGGTCCAGACATTGGTGGTGTCGATGGCGCCTGATTGGGCGCGCCAGCGGCCGGAACCCAGGCCGCCTTGGGGCGCTGCGGCGGGGCCGGTCAGAACGGACAGGGCGGGGTCTTCGAAGCTGCGCGCGACATGCGCCAGCACGCCCGTGGGCAGCACGCAGTCATCATCGGGGAAGGCGACGATATCGCCGGTGGCGGCGCTGAGGCCCATGTTGCGCGCGGCATTGGCGTGCGGCTTGTCGCGCGTGAGGCGGGTGAGTTGCAGGCGCCCGGTGTAGTCCGCGACCACGGGTGCCAGGCGCGCATCGGCGTTCTGGTCCACGATGATCACTTCGGTGTCCGGCATGCCTTGCGCGATGATGCTGTCGAACAGCGCGCGCAGTTCGGCATCGCGCCCCATCGTGGCGACGATCAGCGAGAAGCGCGTCATGCGGCCACCTGCGCGCGCAGTGCGTCGCGGAAACACGCTTCGGAAAAACGCTCGGCATTGGCGCGGCAGGCGAGTGGAGAGGCGCCCTGGAAACCGCGCACCGCTTCGATGATGCTCTCGGCGGTCTGGCGGGGGAACAATGCGCCGGTTTCGCCGGGCAGCACGATGTCCGAAGCGCCACCTTGCGCGAAGGCGATGACCGGCGTGCCGGCGGCTTGCGCCTCGGCCATCACGATGCCGAAGTCTTCTTCGGCGGCGAAGACGAAGGCGCGCGCGCCCTGCATCAGCTGCACCAGCTGCGCATGCGGCACGCGGCCCATGATGTCGATGTTGGAAGCACCCTTCGCGGCCGCGCGCACGCGCGCCATGTTGGGGCCATCGCCCACGATTTTCAGCGGCAGATCGGGCATGCCGGAAAACGCTTCGGCGATCAGTTCCACGCGCTTGTAGGGCACCATGCGCGAGGCCACGAGGAAGTAGCCCTGCTTGTCCTGTTGCAGCGGAAAGCCGTCGAGATTCACCGGCGGATGCAGCACCGCGGCCTCGCGCCCCCAGGCCTTGCGGATGCGCGTTACGATCCAGCGCGAATTGGCCAGCAGCACGTCAGGCCGCGCCGCCGAGGACTGGTCCCACAGGCGCATGCGGTGCAGCAGCCAGCGCGTGTAGAGCGACTTGAGGCCACGCTCCATGCCGGCCTCACGCAGGTATTGCGCCTGGAGGTCCCAGGCGTAGCGCATGGGGGAATGGATGTAGCTGATGTGCCGCTGGCCGGGGCCGGTGATGGCGCCTTTCGCGACCGCGTGGGAGGAGGAGAGCACGACGTCATAGCCCGCCAGGTCGAATTGCTCGACGGCGATCGGCATCAGTTGCAGGTAGTTGCGGAAGCGCTTTTTCGCTAGCGGCATGCGCTGGATGAAACTGGTGCGGGGCGTGCGGCCATGCAGGAAGCCGCGTTCGGCATCGGGCAGCACATCGATCAGCGCGAAGAGATCGGCCTGCGGGAAGGCGAGCAGCATTTGTTCGAGAACCCGCTCGGAGCCGGCGAAGCTTTCGAGCCATTCATGGACGATGGCGATCCGGGTCATGCGCGCGGTTCCGACAGGGTGCGACCGTCTGCCATCACGCGGCGTCCTCCGCCAGCGCAAGCACGCGCTGTGCGGCGACCGGCCAGGAATACATCTCAGCGCGCAGCGTGCCGGCGGCGATCATGTCATCGCGCATCGCGCCCAGTTGTTCCAGGGCCGCGACCACGCTGTCCGGCCGGTCCGGCTCGAACCACAGGGCCGCGTTGTGGCACACCTCCGGCACCGCGCCTGCGCGGCTGGCCAGCACCGGGCAGCGGCACCACATGGCTTCCAAAGGCGGGATGCCGAAGCCCTCGTAGCGGCTGGGGAACACCAGGCACAAAGCGTTCTCGTAGAGCGCGCGCAGGGCTGCATCGGACACGCGGCCCAACGCACGCGCGGCGACCGCACCGGCATCGGCGAAGACCGAAGTGTCACGCGCGCCGGCCAGCGCCAGCACCATTCCGCGTTCGCCGAGCCACCGCGCCGCACCCGCAAGCGCGCCGAGATTCTTGTGCGCAGCGCGCGTGCCGACAGCCAGCGCATAGCGGCCCGGCTCCAGCCCGTGTTCGGCCAGCACGGACATGTCCGCCGGTTGGCGCAGGATATGCTCGCCACCCTCAGGAACGACGCCGATGCGCGCCGCATCCACCCGCAGCGCCGCCGCCAGCCGGTCGCGCGAAAACGCGCTGACCGTCAGCAGCCGCGTGCCGTTGCGCGCCAGCGCCCAATGCAGCGTGCGGTACCAAGCCCTGAACGCAAAGGAATAGCTCTCCGGCGTGTCGAAGACGCCGGCGTCGTGGATTACCACTGCTTGCCGCCCACGGCGGATCAGAGGCGCGGTGTTGCCGAGGTTCAGCAGCAGTCCGCCGGCGGCCAGGCCGGGCAGTGTGCGCTGTTCCCACATCAGGCCGGCACGGCCGCC
>JAAFHD010000129.1:0-5921 GCA_013298245.1 Alphaproteobacteria bacterium | reverse complement strand
AGCGCTGCACGCCGGTGACCGGCTGCGTCGTGAAACGGCCATTGATGAAGAGGCTCATGCGCGCAGCATCGCACGCCATTCGCGCGGGCGGCGCAAGGCGGCGCGTTCGGTGGCGTCCAGCGCGCGCCAGCACAGCAGGCAGAGTGCCGCGCCGCCGAGGACCAACGCGGCGGCCTTCCACCACCAGCCCGGCAGCAGCGCCAACGCGGCCAGCGCGCCCGCCGCCGCCAGCATGGGCGCCACCATCCCGCGTGCCACATCGCGCGCCGCGGGATAGACGCGCGCGGCGATCCAGAGTTTTCCAAGCGCATCCACCGCCACGCGCAGCGCCCAAACGCAGGCGGCGGCGACAATGCCGCCCCACCACACCGCCAACGCCGCCAGCGGCAGGAACACCAGCGCCTGCAACAGCACGAATCGCGCGGTCATGTCGGGGCGGCCCACCGCCTCGATCAGCGCGTTCGGCGCATAGGCCAGGCAGGAAAACAGGATGCCGATGGCCAGTACCGACAGCACCACGGCGCCACCATCGGCGAAGCCACGGCCCAGCCAGAGCCACAGCACCTCATGCGCGGCACCGGCCAGCACGGCACAGGGGCCGAAGACCAGCAGCAGGATGATCAAGCCGCCGCGGCGCAGCAGCGCGGTGGTCGCCTCGGGCTGGGCTGCGAAGCTGCTGGCCATTGCCGGCAACAGCGCCTGCGCGACCGCCACCGGCAGGATCCACATGCGGATGATGAGGTCGAGCGAGGTGGCGTAATGCGCCACATCCGTCAGCGTGAGTTGCGCGCCGATGATGAAGCGGTCCGCGTAGAGCAACCCCTGGCCCATCAGCGCCGCTGCCGTGATCCAGCCGCCGATGCGCAGCAAGGGCCTGGCCAGCGCCAGGCGTGGCCAGCCGCGCCAGAAGCCCGGCACGTCACGCCGCGCCAGCCAGATGTAGGACAGCGTGTTGGCCAGGCGGCACGCAACCAGCGCCAGCATCACGCCGACCAGGGACGGCCACACCAGCAACACCAGCAATGGCCCGACATAGTACAGGACATTCACCGGCACCGTGACCAGGTTCGCCGCCGCGAAGCGCTGATACGCCGCCAGCACGCCCCACAAGGCCGCGTTGATCACCACCAGCGGAATCGCGCAGGCCAGGATTCGCATCGCCAACACGGCTTCGGCCTGGAGCGCCGCCGGCACGTTCAGCACGCGGTGCACCAGCACCGGCACCGCAAGCCATAGGGACAGCGCACCCAGCACCCCGACCAGGCCCAGCACCCAAAGCCCGGCCCGCACCAGCGCGGCCTGCTCGGCAGTGGTTGCCGTGTCCATGCGTTCCGAAAGCGCGCGCGTCAGCGCCGGACCCACGCCCAGATCCAGCACGCCCATCACACCCACCAGCGCCAGCGCGAGCGTGAAAAGCCCCCAGCGCTCGATGCCCATCAGGTGCAGCAGCAGGGGCGTCAGCGCCAGCGCCAGGATCAGCGGCAACCCCCGCCCCAGCGCATTCCACAAAGTGCCGGAAACCAGGCGGCCGGTGCCGGTGCGAGTGGTCATGGCGTCGCCTTCGGGGGGCGGCAAACCCCGCCCCGTTGGGCTAACCTAGCACGCGCCCCGGCGCGCCAGCACCACCACCGGCGTGCGCAGCAGTATCTTGATGTCCTGCCAGAGCGACGGCTTCGTCGCATAGGCCACATCCAGCGCCACGCGCTGGGCGTAGCTGGTGTCCGACCGGCCGGAGACCTGCCACAGCCCCGTGATGCCCGGGCGCACCGACATGTAATGCGCCGCCGCCGCGCCGTAATAAGTGGACAGTTCCGCCGCCACCACCGGGCGCGGGCCAACCAGCGACATCTCGCCGCGCAGGACGTTGATCAGCTGCGGCAGCTCATCCAGCGAGGTCTTGCGCAGGAAGCGGCCGACGGCGGTCACGCGCGGGTCGTTCTTCAGCTTGCGGGTGGCTTCCCATTCGGCGCGCGCCGCGGGGTCGGACGCCAACAGCGCGTCCAGCCGCGCCTGGCTGTCGATCACCATGGAGCGGAACTTCAAGCAGCCGAAGCCGCGGCCGCCCTGGCCGATGCGGGTATGCGCGTAGAAGGCCGGGCCGCCATCGCGGCGCGTTAGGTAGGCCAGCACCAGGAAGACCGGCGAGAGCACCAGCAGCATGGCACCCGCGCCCAGCACATCCAGCGCGCGCTTCAGCGCGGCGGGCAAACCTGACAATTCGTTCACTTGCGGCGCGACCGGCAGAGAGCCGATGCTCGTCCCGATCACCTGCGTGTCGGGGCGGAAGGTCGAAAGGCTGTCCAGACCGGGCATCCGGGCGCTCCAGGGGGCGTTCGAGGGCGGGGGGTTTTTTCCGCCAAGGATGATTTGCCAGCCGGAACGGGCGCCAAGATGGTGCGATTGTGGCGAGTTTTGGGCAGTGCACAAAAAACGTCAGTTATCCTGACCTCAGAGGGCCGCGAGGGCCTGGCGCAAGGCCGGCAGGGTTTCCGCCTCAAACCACGGGTTGCGCGCGGCCCAGCCGATGGTGCGCCAGGATGGGTGCGGCAGCGCGAAATGGCGCGGCAGGCCGGGCTGGGTGCGGACATTGTCGGTCATCGGGCCGGGGCCGAGGTAGCGCGCCTGGGCATAGCTGCCGACCAGCAAAGTCAGCCGCACGGCGGGCATCTCGGCCAGCAGGCGGTCATGCCAGAGGGGCGCGCATTCGGGGCGGGGCGGGGCGTCGCCGCCGCGCGGCAGGCGGCCGGGGTAGCAGAAACCCATGGGCATGATGGCCAGGCGGCTGACGTCGTAGAAGGCTTCGCGGCCGATGCCCAACCAATCGCGCAGCCGGTCGCCCGATGGGTCGTTCCAGGGGATGCCGGTGGCGTGGACCTTGGTGCCCGGCGCCTGGCCGATGATCAGCAGGCGCGCAGTTGGGGAGACGCGGAAGACGGGGCGCGGGCCGAGGGGCAGGCCTTGGCAATGGGCGCAGAGGGCCGCTTCATTCGCCGCGGACATAACGCTCCACGATGTAGAGCGGCCGGCCCTTGGTCTCGTTGAAGATGCGCCCCAGGTATTCGCCGATGATGCCGAGCATCATCATTTGCACACCGCCCAGGAACAGCACCGTCGCCATCAGGCTGGGATAGCCCGCCACCGGGTTGCCGAAGAAGAAGGTGCGCACCAGCAGCTGCGTCAGGTAGATGGCGGAGATGATGGCGACCAGAATGCCCATGTAAGTGGCGACCTTCAGCGGGCCGACGGTGAAGCTGGTGATCCCTTCAAGGGACAAATTCCACAGCTTCCACCAATTCCACTTGGTGGTGCCGGCGGCGCGCGGCGCGCGTTCATAGACCACCGCCTTGGACGGAAAACCCACCCAGGCGAACAGCCCCTTCATGAACCGATGCTGCTCCCGCAATTGCAGCAGCGCATCCACCGAACGGCGCGACATCAGGCGGAAATCGCCGGTGTCCTTGGGCAGCTGCACCCGCCCGCCGACGCGCTGCATCAGGCGGTAGAAGGCATGCGCGGTGAAACGCTTGAACGCCGTCTCGCCATGGCGGACGGAGCGTTGGGCGTAGGCGATGTCGAACCCCTCCCGCCAGGCGGCGATGAGTTCGGGGATCACCTCCGGCGGGTCCTGCAAATCGGCGTCGATCGCGATGATGGCATCGGTCGCGCGGCAATGGTCCAGCCCCGCGGTCAGCGCGATTTCCTTGCCGAAATTGCGCGACAGATTGACCAGCGCGACATGCGGGTCCGTGTTCTGCAAGCCCAGCATTCCGGCCAGCGTCGCATCGCGCGAGCCGTCATTCACATAGACCACCTCCCACGCGAGGCCGGTGGTGTTCATCACGGCGGCCAGGCGGCGGTGGAATTCGGGCAGCACCTCCTGCTCATTGTAGCAGGGCACCACGACGGAGAGCGCGGGCGCCGGCGCGTCGGTGGTGGTGGCGGTGCGGGCAAGCGGCAGTGTGTCGGGCATGGGGTCCCTTCAATACCGCAATTGGGGCGGTTTTGCGCCAGCAATGTTGCGCCGGTCTAGCCGCGCCTGGGGGTGGATGCCCTGGTCGCGTCGCCCATATGCCGGCGCGTCACACAGGACGGAATCTCGACGTCTTCAGCGGCTCATTCAGCGATGTGGAAGTCCGGCTTGGCCGGGTCGACATAGGCCGTCTGAAGGGTGAGCACCTTGCAGCCGCCTTTCGATTCATGCGGCCCATGCACCACGCCCACCGGGTGCGTGATGAAGGCACCTGGCGCATGGCTGACGCCCGCATTGATGAAATCGCCTTCGAGGACGTAGTGCGCCTCGGCGCCGTCATTGTGGTAGTGCGCGGGAATGCGGGCGCCGGGCGCGATGTGGATGATCGTCGTCACCAGGCCACTCGCGCCATCGACGTTGACGAGGGTGGCCTTCACCCCGCCCGGCGTCGAGCCGGGAATGGGGAAGGGCACGGGCTCCACCTCGCCAGTCTGGACCACCAGCGATACACCTTCGATCTTCATGAACATGCCCTCTTTTGCATGCGACGATGCTCTCACATTCAAGCGCGATGGTCTTTGCACGAAATTGACGGCCTGACGCGAAGCCCAGGGGATTGCCACCCACCATGCGCTATTCCGATTTCTATGCGGGCAGCGAGCATCCTCGGCGCTCGGCCACGCATCGACATATCGATGGTCTCGACATTCGATTGACCAGGATGCGGCAGGGAAGCCACGCGCTCAGCGATCCGGCGACCAACGAGTTGATCGTCGGTGTGGTGCTGGGCGGCGACACGCGCTGCCGATGGAGTTGGGGCGATGGCTGGAATGTCACCGAGCATCGACGCCGCGGCGATGTCGGCCTGACGCCACCACGCACCGCCGGGCAGTTCGAGGTCGATGGCGATCATGAGCTGCTGGTGATCGGGTTTTCGCTGGCCGCCATGACGCAGCGAGGCCTCGCCGCGCCTGACGCGCGCGACCTCGACTTCGGCCATCTGCATGATGCCTATCATCGCAACGGCGCAAGCTTCGCACTGTGTCGCAGCCTCTGGGCGCTGGCTGGTGAGCCCGACGCGGATGCGCAGCAGGCGGCCGAGGCACAGACGCTGCGGCTGCTCGCCCTGTGGCGCAGCCTTGCTGACCGCGCACCGCGGGCAGCGCCGGTGATGCGCCCCTTGGACGTGGCTTTTGTCAGCCGGATGGCCAATGAGATCGACGCCGCGCCGGGGCACCGGCGGCTGATCAGCGATTGGGCGCGCCTCGCCGGAATGTCACCCGAGCATTTCTGTCGTGCCTTCAAGGCCCGCACTGGCGTGTCGGCATTGCATTGGTGCCAACACCGACGGATTGCTTTGGCCGAACACCGCTTGCGGCAAGCCGGGGCTGATATCGATGATGTCGCGGAGGCGTTCGGCTTCAGCAGCCGTTCCCACTTCAACCGGGTCTTTGCGAAGATGTCGGGCCGCAGCCCGAGAATGCCGCCTGGTTGAGTGACCGCCACACGACTACCGCGCCGCGAAATCCGGGTTCGCCACCACATGCGCCGCAATGTCCCGCCGCCGCGCCACCCAGATGCGCGGGTCGCGCGCAATCCGCGCCAGCACCGCCTCCAGCCCCGGCATCCGCGCCGGCCGCGCAATCACGCGCAGATGCAGCCCAATCGACAGCATCGCCGGCCGCCCGCGCGCCAGCAGCCAATCCACCGCCGCGATGCAATAGCGCGAAAAATCCTCGTGATGGATGAACCCCATGCCGGGATGAAAGCGCATGTCATTGCAGTCGAACCCATAGGGCAGGATGACATGGCCGGGCGCGTGCAGCCGCGGCAGCTCATCATCATAGGCGTCCGAGTCGTACAGAAACCCGCCATGTTCCCGCAGCAACCGCCGCGTATTGGGGCTGGCCGCGGTGCGCGTGTGCCAGCCCACCGGCGGCGCGCCCGTGGC
>JAAFHD010000128.1 GCA_013298245.1 Alphaproteobacteria bacterium | reverse complement strand
CCGGGGAAAAGCCGCGCGGCGATGTCGCCCATCCGCACAGCCTCCACCGCGATGTTCACCAACGGCAGATCGGCCGCGATGACGCGCCGGAGGTCAGCGGCGAAGCGGCGCAACGGATACCACTGGAAATGCCCGTCGGGGTTGATCTGCGCGGTCAGGTTGCCGGTCAGCAGGTCGAAGATGGCGTTCTTGCGCAGGCCATCGCCGAACAGCGCGGGCAGGCGGATGATGTGGTGGCGCGCGAAGTGCGCGCGGACGATGTGTTCGATCTCCAGGCGGTGGCGGCCATAGGGCTGGCCCTCGCCGCGCGTGGGCGCATCGGCTTCCGTCACGCCGAGCGGGCGCGGATAGACATCGGTGGTGGAGACCAGCACGAAGCGCTCGGCCTGGATGGTTTGCAGCACGTCCAGCAAGCGCTGGATGCCGGCCCAATCGGCCTCCGGTTCCTTGTTGGCGAGCCATTTCACCGCCGAGACACCGGCGCAGACGACGGTGCCGAAACGGCCACCGCGCATCGCCTCGATGTTGCGGGAATTGAAGCGGGCGGGGAAATGCCAGTCGCTGGCGGCAAGCGTGCCGCCGACGAAACCCGTGTGGCCGATCAGCGCGTCGTCTGGCATGCGGTCCTCATTCCGGCAGGATGATGCTGTCGCGCAGGCGACTGGTCTCTGCACCCGCGAGAGGCGCGACGTGGTCGCCCTCGATCATCGAAAGGATCTGTTCGGTGGCGAAGAAAATGGTGTCGATCTTGCCCGACATCACGGTGAAGACGCGGCGGTCGCGGAAGACATAGCAGCTGCGGTCGTCATACTGGCCGACGGGCTTGGTCTTGATCGCGAGTTGCGCGCCGAGGAAGCGGAACATGTCGCTGAAGGCCGGGATGTTGTGGCGGATCTGCGCTTCCATCGCAGCACGTTTGCGCGCAACCAGTGCGCGGTCCACGCCGGCGCGCAGCGCATGCGCTTGCGCCGCCGTGGCGCAGCGCCCAAGCGGCGTGTGCGGCACGGAGGAAAGGGTGAAGACCGCTGGGTCTTCAGTCGGATAGACCGAAGCGAGCGGGCCATCGACCAGCGTGATGGCGGGCTGTGGACCTTGCGCCTCATAGTAGAGCAGCAGCGTCGGTTCAAAATACACGTCGATCGGCAAAGGTCGGAACTGGCCCCAGGTGGCGTCAACCACATAGTCGAAGCGCTCGCCATCGATGCTGGCGTGGCGGTCCTGCTGGGTGAGCGCGGTGATGTCCTGGCCAAGTGCCAGGCTGCCGCTCAGCGCTTCCTCGAACATCGCGCGCGCGCGGTGCAGCAGGATGACGCGTTCGCGCGTTTGCAGGCAGCCTTCGATGTTGGCGAGCGCGGGATGGGCCTTGGGCATCTCGACGAAGTCGATGCCGGACGCCGCCATCACCAGCTTGTAGGTGCTGAAATCCAGCAGGCTGGTCTGCCGCGGTACGGCGTAGATGTTGTCCGCGACCTCGGCCGAGAGCGTGGGGTAGCGCGCGAGGAAACGCTGGAAGCCATCGCGCGATTGCAGCCGCGTGCCGTGGTGGCGCGCGTAGTGGAAGCCGAGGTGCAGGCGGAACTGGTTGTTGCCCGATGCCTCGCGCATCAGCCCGTCATGGCGGTCGAAGACTTTCACTTCGAAGCCGAGGCTCGCGAAGGATGCCGCCAGGTGGCAGCCATACCAACCGGCGCCGATGATGCCGATGCGGAAGGGCATGTTCAGTCCGCGCCGTACGCCAGCGCGCGCACCGCAGGCGTTTCCGCCGGCGCGTGACCTGCCAGCATCGCCTGCGTCATCGCGAGGCACAGGCGCGAGAGCTGTTCGATCGTGTAGCGCTGCAGGCGGGGCGCGATATTGGCAGGTTTCGCCTGGTTGAAATGCATCACCTTGTGCCGGATTTCATGGTGGTTCCCCATGTTGAAAAACTCGAAGCAGTTGGGGAAGTATTTTTCGTATTCGAGGAAGGTGTTGTTGTAGGCGAACAGGCAGGGCCGCTGCAGCTCCATGCAGAGCGAGGCGATGAGCGAGCCGCTCTGCCAGGTCTCCAGGTAGTTCACCAGCACGACATCCATGTTCGCCAGCGCCTGGTAGAGCAGGTGGTTGGCTGTGTTGCCGAGGAAAATGCAGCGGTCGCGCAGCAGCGGTGTGCGTGTTGCGTCGAAACGCGGCATGCGTTGCAGGCGGTCATCATGGTCATCGATGAAATCCACCACTTCGCGGATCGAGCTGTGGACCGCCATCTCGGCGATGGTCTGGAAATGCTGGCCGCCGACGAAGGCCATCTTGTATTGCGGCGGCAGGATCGAGAGCGCCTTCAGGCCGGTGATGAAATCCTTGTTCTGGCTGAAGAAGCCGAGGCGCCCGATCACGATGTCGCTGGCCGCCAGGCCATGGCGACGCTTCCATTCCGCAGGATCCGCGGCGGCGATCAGCCGCGCGCGGTCGGGCAGCGAGAGGCTGAGTACGGGGAAGTGCACGACATTCTCGGGCGGGATGCCGAAGCGGTCGATCATCACCTGGCGGTCGCGCGGCAGATGCACCAGCACGACCCAGGGCTGCGAGGCAGGCCGCGCGCGCATGCGCTCGAAGATGAAGTGGTGCGCGGCTTCGAAATCATCGCCGCGGGTGCTGTAGGAATGCAGCGTGTAGATCAACCGCGGCGCATGGGCGCAGAGGTTGAAGATGCGGCGTTTGCATTGCTCGACCGTCGCACCAAAGAGGCCGATTTCGCACTGCACATTCACCACATCGAAGGTGTGCAGCTGGTGGCAGATGGTGCCGATATGCGCTTCACCCGCGGCTTCGGCGGCGTCGCCCAGGCGCTTGAGGGTGCGCGCACTTTGGATGTCGAAGGTGGTGATGTCGAAATCATCGCGGAACAGTTGGCACAATTTTTCGGTGTATTCGGCATTGGCGCAGGGCTCGTTGAAGGACGAAACGAAGGCGATCTTGGGCTTGGTCATGGGTGGTCCGCCGGGATGTGGCGGAGGAGAAGCATGACGGGGCGGGTGTGGGAAGACCGCGGTGTTCATGGCGGACAGGCTGCCACCCTGGACAACCCGCCCCCCCCGCGTGACAACGCGCCATGCCCGTCGCCGCCGCGCTCGCCCCCGAACGCGCCACCCAGCTTGCCGCCGAATTCGGCCTGAAGCCCGATGAATACGCTGCCGCGCTCGCCATCCTCGGCCGCGCGCCGAGCCTGACGGAACTCGGCATCTTCTCGGTGATGTGGTCGGAGCACTGCTCCTACAAATCCTCGCGCGTCTGGCTGCGCCAACTCCCCACCAAGGCGCCCTGGGTCCTGGTCGGCCCGGGCGAAAACGCTGGCGTCATCGCCATCGGCGACGGCCTGGCCGCCGTCTTCAAGATGGAATCGCACAACCACCCGAGCTTCATCGAACCCTATTCCGGTGCCGCCACCGGCGTCGGCGGCATTTTACGAGACGTCTTCACCATGGGCGCGCGCCCCATCGCCAACCTGAACGCGCTACGTTTCGGCGACCCTGCCCTGCCGCGCACGCGGCGCATCCTGGATGGCGTGGTCCGCGGCATCGGCGGCTATGGCAATTGCGTGGGCGTGCCGACCGTGGGCGGCGAGGTGAATTTCCACCCCGCCTATAACGGCAACCCGCTGGTGAACGCGATGACCGTGGGGATCCTGAAAGCCGACCGCATCTTCACCGCGGCCGCGACCGGCGTGGGCAACCCCGTGGTCTATGTGGGCAGCAAGACGGGGCGCGACGGCATCCATGGCGCCACCATGTCCAGCGCCGAATTCGACGCGGATTCGGAGGAAAAGCGCCCCACCGTGCAGATCGGCGATCCCTTCGCCGAAAAACTGCTGATCGAAGCCTGCCTGGAGTTGATGGCGACCGACGCTATCGTCGCCATCCAGGACATGGGCGCGGCGGGCCTGACCAGTTCCAGCGTGGAAATGGCCGGCAAGGGCGGCATGGGCATCGAGCTGGCGCTGGACGATGTGCCGCAGCGCGAGACCGGCATGACGGCCTATGAAATGATGTTGTCCGAGTCCCAGGAACGCATGCTGATGGTGCTGAAACCGGGGCGCGAGGCACTCGCAGAAACCATCTTCCACAAATGGGACCTGGACTTCGCGGTGATCGGGCATTTGACCGACACTGGCCGCATCGTCATCCATCACAAGGGCGCGATCGAGGCTGACATCCCGCTGGCACCGCTGGAATCAGAAGCGCCGCTCTACAACCGCCCCACGGAAGAAACGCCGCCGCAGCCCGCGCTGGGCGCCGTGCCCGACCCCATCGGAATCGCAGCCGCGCTGAAGCGCCTGGTCGCCAGCCCTGATCTGTGCAGCCGCCGCTGGATCTGGGACCAGTATGACGCGCAGGTGGGCGGCCAAACCGCGCGCCGCCCCGGCCAGGCCGATGCCGCCGTGGTGCGCGTGGAAGGCACCAAGCGCGCGTTGGCAATGACCACGGATTGCACGCCCCGCTATTGCCTGGCGGACCCCGAGGCCGGCGGCGCGCAGGCCGTCGCCGAGGCCTGGCGCAACATCACCGCCACCGGCGCGCTGCCCTTGGCGATCACCGACAACATGAATTTCGGCAACCCGGAAAAGCCGCGGATCATGGGCCAGTTCGCCGCTGCCGTGCGCGGCATGGCGGCGGCCTGCACGGCACTCGATTTCCCGGTCATCTCCGGCAACGTGTCGCTCTACAACGAGACCGAAGGCCGCCCTATTCTGCCCACGCCCGCCATCGGTGGTGTCGGTGTGCTGGAGGATGTGGCGCATGCGGTGGGCTTGGGTCTGCCCGACGCGCATGACCTGGTGCTGGTTGGCGAAACGCATGGGCATCTCGGCCAGTCGCTGTGGCTGCGCGAAGTGGCGGGCCAAGAGGCCGGGCCGCCGCCGCCCGTGGACCTCTCCGCCGAACGCCGCAACGGCGATTTCGTGCGTGGGCGAATCCTGGCGGGCGCCGTCACCGCATGCCACGATCTGTCCGATGGCGGGCTGGCCGTGGCGCTGGCCGAAATGGCCATGGCCAGCGGCATCGGCGCGCGCATCACCGCCCCCCGCCCGATCGCGAATGGCGGCACGCCATCGCGTGAATCGGTCGGGCATGAAGCCAGCGGCGACCACAGCTTCTGGTTTGGCGAGGACCAGGCCCGCTACGTCCTGGCCGTGCGCGACAGCGCGGCGTTGCTCGATGCAGCGCGCACCGCCGGCGTGCCCGCCAGCCTGATCGGTCGTTCCGGCGGCGCCGACTTGGAACTGGACCAAAATGGTCCTATATCAGTTGCCGAACTGACGTCGCTGCACGAAGCGACGCTGCCCACCATGATGCAAGGACACTGAACTTTGCCGATGCAAGCGAACGAGATCGAAGCCTTCATCAAGGCCGCGATCCCCGATGCCGCCGTCACCATCAAGGACCTGGCTGGCGATGGCGACCACTACGCCGCGCATGTCGTCAGCGAGACCTTCCGCGGCATGCCGCGCGTGAAGCAGCACCAGCTTGTCTACGCCTCGCTGCAGGGCCGCATGGGCGGCGTGCTGCATGCGCTGGCGCTCACCACCGCAACGCCGGATTGAAAGACCAGACCATGACCGACCAAGCGACCTTCGACCGCATCAAGACCGAAGTGCAGAGCACCCCCGTCGTGCTCTTCATGAAGGGCACGCCCGTCTTTCCGCAATGCGGTTTTTCCGCCCGCGTGGTGCAGATTCTCACGCATGTCGGCGTGCCCTTCAAAGGCATCAACGTGCTGGAGGACATGGAAATCCGCGAAGGCATCAAGGCCTACACCAACTGGCCGACCATCCCGCAGCTCTACGTCGCGGGCGAATTCGTCGGTGGCTGTGACATCATCACCGAGATGTTCCAGGCGGGCGAACTGCAATCGCTGATGGCGGAGAAGGGCATCGCGACGGCGCAGGCTTGAACGGGCCGATTGACTGACCAGGCCGTTCCAGCCTGGTCAGATCGGCCCTGTCACGGCGCTGCCTCGCCTTTCCACATACCGCCGCGCCCCTGGTGGTGCTGCCAGGCGCTGTCCAGCGTGAAGGCCAGATAGAGCGCGGCGATGGCGGGCAACAATGCCGCGCGCCAAGCACCTATGCCGTAGAAGCGCAGCGTGGGTGCGAAGGACAACGCCATCGCGCCCCACGCGGTAGCACCCAGCAGGCGCGCCCAGCCATCCGCCAAGACCACCAGCAATGGCGGTGCGAGGAACACCAGCGCCAGCCCCAGCACCGTGCCCGCCAGCAGCAGCGGCGAATGGCCAAGCTGCGCATATGCGGTGCGCGCCACCATGCGCCGGATGGGCTCCATCGTCGGACTTTCGCGCAGTGACACCACGCGATCGGTCAGGCCAAGCCAGATCGGCCCCTGCCGCTTCATCAGCGCCGCCAGTGCGCAATCATCGATGATGCGCCCCTTGATCGGCGACAGCCCGCCGGCGGCGAGAAACGCGTCGCGCCGCAGCAGCACACAGCCGCCCGCGGCCGCTGCCGTGCGCGCGCCCGGTGCATTCGACCAACGGAACGGATAGAGCATCTGGAAGAAGTAGATGAAGGCGGGGATGAAGAAGCGCTCGGCACCGCTATGCGCGCGCAGCTTCGCCATCAGGCTGGTCAGCACCAGGCCATCGCGTTCGGCGCGTGCGACCAGGCGGCGCACGCTGTCCGGCGCGTGGACAATGTCGGCATCGGTGAACAGCAAGTACGGCGTGTCAGGCTGCGCGCGCACAAGGCCCTGTTGCAGCGCGTAAAGCTTGCCGGTCCAGCCGGGTGCGCGGCCGGTGCCGGTCACCACCTCCGCACCCGCATTCCGCGCCAGCGCGCCTGTGCCGTCGGTGCTGCGATCATCCACCACGATCACGCGCAACACGCCCGGATAGTCCTGTGCGCGCAGTGATCGCACGGTGGCGGCGATGGTCTGCGCTTCGTCGCGCGCGGGGATGATGACGGTGACGGCGGGCCACACGGAAAGCTCCGGTGCGGGCGGTTCATCGCGATCGCGCGACAGCCAGAACCACCCACGCCCCAGCAGCATCACCGCCCAGGCGAGGCAGGTGGCCGCCGCGATCCAGATCATCGCAGCATGCCCTCGGCGCGGAACCAGGCGATGGCGTCGGCCACGGCTTCGTGCCAGGGGCGCGCCGAAAACCCCAGCACGCGGCGGGCTTTCTCGGCGCTGAAGAACATGGTCTGGCCAGCCATGCGCAGGCCGTCGAGTGTCAGCATCGGTTCGCGCTTGGTGAAGCGCGCCACTGTCTCGGCCACCAGTGCCGCCGGATAAAGCGGCAGGCGCGGCAGGCGAAAGGGCGCGCGGCGGCCGTGCAGTGCCGCGATATGCCCCAGCAATTCGGCCAGCGGCACATCCTGCCCGCCCAGGATATGGCGTTCGCCGAAAGCCCCGCGTTCCAACGCGATCACGATGCCGGCCGCGCAATCCTCGACATGCACCAGGTTCAGGCCGGTGCCGACATAGGCAGGGATTTTCCCGCGCGCGGCTTCCAGGATGACACGGCCGGTGGGCGTGGGCCTGCGGTCGCGCGGGCCGATGGGCGTCGATGGGTTGACGATGGTCGCCGGCAGGCCGTCGAATTTCACCATCGCTTCGACCAGCCGCTCGGCCTCGGTCTTGCTGCGCTTATAGGGGCCGATCGCCTGGTCAGGGTGTGCCGCGTCCGCTTCGGTGGCCGGCGTGCCATCGCTGTGCGGCTTCAGCGTGGCGACGGAACTGACATGCACGATGCGGCTGATGCGCGCGCGCAGTGCCGCTTCCATCACATGGCGCGTGCCGCCGAGGTTTACCTCGAACATGCGCTCCCGGTCGGGCACGAAGATGCGGTAATCCGCCGCGCAATGAACAACCGCATCGCAGCCGGCCATCGCCTCGGCGATGCTGCGCGCGTCGGTCAGGTCGCCGGGCGCGAAGGCCACCGGCACGCCATCCAGCACGCCGCGCGGCGTCTCGGGCCGCGCCAGCGCCACCACCTGGTGGCCGCGCGCCACCAGCGCACGCGCGACCGAACAACCGAGGAACCCGGTGCCACCGGTCAGCATCACGGTATGACGTTTTTGCATGGGCGCTTTGTGCCGCCCTGCGCGCCATGGGTCCACCCTCGTTTGGCCATGATCCTGGTGCTAGATCGGCGCCATGGTCACGACCCGAAGAGCACTCGCCGCCCTGCCCTTGGCCCTCCCCCTTTGGGCAGCCACCGCGCAGGCGCAGGCACAGCCGATCGAAACCTTCCACGCCGCATTGCTGGACGTGATGCGCAACGCGCAGCGCCTGGGCGCACGCGGCCGCTATGACCGCCTGGCACCGGTGATGAACCAGGTCTTCGACCTGGCGGCGATGACGCGCATTTCCGTAGGCCCCGCCTGGACCGGTTTCGCGGCCGCCGACCAGGCGGCGCTGGTGGATGCCTTCAGCCGCTGGTCCATCGCGACCTATGCTGCACGCTTCGACGGGTTTTCGGGCGAAAGCTTTGCCACCCAAGGCACCCAGGCCATGCCCAATGGCGACCAGCTGGTGCGCACGCTGCTGAACCGCACCGGCGGCCAGGAGGCGGTCGCGCTGGCCTATCTGCTGCGCGGCGGGCGCGTGGTGGATGTGTATCTGACCGGCACGATCAGCGAGTTGGCATCACGCCGCGGTGAATTCGCGGGCCTGATCCGCGAAGGCGGCGCGCCGCGCTTGATCCAGGAATTGCAGTCCCGCACGGCGCGCCTGCTGGGCTGATCACTGCACCGCCAGCAGCGCCAGCAGCCCAGCCAGAATCTGGCTGGGTGCCGGTGGGCAGCCTGGCACTGCCAAGTCTGGTGCCAGCGCCTGTTCCACGC
>JAAFHD010000127.1 GCA_013298245.1 Alphaproteobacteria bacterium | reverse complement strand
TTCGACCTGGCGTTCGGCTTCGTATTGCTGCGCGGCTTCGACGACGAGGGGCAGGATGCGTTCGGCGGCGAGTTCGTAGACGAGCTGGGTTTGTGCGCGGGAGAAGCCGGCCTGGTGCAGGCGCGTGTTGACGTCGGGGTCGATGCCGAGGCCTTCGGGCGGCTGGATTTCGTAGGCGTCGGGGCTGTCGGGGATGTCCAGCATTTCGCGCCAGCGGCGTTTTTCCTCGTCGTCGGCGTCGTCGGCGGGGCGGGTCGTGCGTTGCGACATGCGGCGTTCGAGTTCGCGGTAGGATTTGACCAGCGCGTCGATACGCAATTCGCCGCGTTCGGCGTCCCAGAATTTTTCCGGGATGTCGGTGGGGCGTGCGGGCTTGTCGGTGTCGTGCTGGCGCGCGGGCGTTTCAAGTGCGGTTTCGAGCAGGCTCTCGGTCATCGGGTTCACTCCTGGGGGATGAGGATTTCGGCGGGCGCGCCGAGGGTGCGGGCGAGCCAACGGGTGGTCGCGACGGTGTCGATTTGTTGTGCCGCGGCGGCGCCGAGTTTGTTGACGGCTTCGAGGAAGAGCAGCGTATTGGCGGCATCCGCGCGGCCTTGGACGCGGGCGAGCGGGCTTTCGTACATCAGCCGCACGCCTTGATTGTCGAGCAGCATGGGCGGCACTTCGCCGCGGCGGGCGAGGATGGAGAGTGCGCGGCCGATGAGGGGCGTCAGCAGTTCGGTTTGCAGTCGGCCATAGGTGGCGCCGAGCAGCCGGGCGGTCTCGGCGCTGCGTTCCATCACTTCGGTGGCGGTCATGCGTGCATCGCGTGGGGCGGAGAGGCGGTCAGCCAGCAGTGCGGTGCGGATGCGGGCGCGGAGATCCGTCAGGATGAGTTGCGAGACGTCGAAACTGCCGGGAGCTTGAAGGGGTGTCAGGCCCGCGCTGCCCGGGGCTTTGGGGATGATGGCGCCGGGTTTCAGTTCGACGGTGGCGGGGTTGAGCACGCCGTCGTCTTCGGCCTGCCAGATGCCGGTGCAGGCGATGGAGGCGTTTTTCAGCACCAGTTCGACCACGCGGTTGGCGGTGCGGATGTCGGGCAGCGCCTTGATGACGGGGCCGCGGCCATAGACTTCGCCCGGCGCTTTCAGCCAGCGGAAGGCGATGAAGGGGCTTTCGGCGAAGCCGCCTTCGGCGAGCAGGATCGGGGCCTCGGCGCCGGTCGCCAGGATGGCGGCGTATTTGGTGCCGTGCTGGTCGGGCCAGACGGCCTCGACCAGGCGGTGGCGGGTGGTGATGTCCTGCGCGATGGCGGGCGGGAGTTCCGCGAAGGGGAAGCGTTTCAGCACCTCTTCGGCGGTGGCGCGGCTTTCGCGGAAGACGGTGGTGAGGCGGCCCGACGGGCCTTCTTCGAGCACCGCGGAGAGCATGGGGATGGCGGTGAAGCGCAGTGCGGAGGCTTCGCCGAGCGGCGCTTCTTCGACCAGGATCACGCCGGTGCCGGTGATGACCAGGTCAAGAAATGCTTGGTGCATTTCGATCGAGAAGTTGGAGCGGTCGAGCTCGCGCTGCAGGATGCGCGCGGTGCCTTCGAGGGCGAAGGCGCTGGCCTGGCCTTCACTGGTGCCGGCGATGTCTTCGGAAGGGGCCAGGCCGAACCAGCGCGACCAGGGTGGCGTGAGTTCCGCCAGCAAGGATGCCGCCAGTTGTTCGGCGGCGTCGGCGGCCGTGGCGTCGAAGAGTGCGGCGCGGGTCGCGGGGCCTGGCAGCACGTGGTCATAGGCGTCGTTCCAGGCGGCTTCGTGCGGGCGGCGGCGGGCGAGGGCTGCGTCCATGCGGGAGAGGATGGCGGCGGGGTTCATGCGGTCATTCCCCCAGCAGTGAGCGGCGGGGCAGGGCGTCGGGCAGGCTGCCCAGCACACCGCGCGCGGAGGTGGTGATGGTGCCGGCGAGGCCGCGGCGGGCACGGAGCCGATTGTCGTTGCGGGCTTCTGATTCGATCACCGCGGGATTGGGTGCGGGGGTTTGCGGCGGCGGCGGCGGCGGATCGACGCGGACGGGTTTTGGCGCGCTGAAAAGGCTGCCCATGGGCCGTGCACTCCTGCGGGGGGAAATGGAAAGGCCGGCGCCCGCTGTGAGCGGTGCCGGCCTGGGGGCGGGCGCAATTCGCCCGTTGATAGGGTTGAAATACCCAGGACCATGGTCCGTTGTCAAGGATAAAATGCTTGTGTCGGGAAGATTTGTCAGCGCGCGATACAACCCATGGGGGGTCAGCGCGAAGGGCGCGGCGGCGCCGAGCACGGCACGGCAGAGGCCCACGCAGTTCATCGGCAGCAGCTGCGGCAGGGGGGCGGCACGGGGTGGTGATGGGGCGAAGGGGCCGATCGGCAGAAGGCCCGCGCGGCGATAGAAGGCGGGCAGGTGGAAGTCCGGATCGGCGTCGATCCGGGCCACCACCAGGCGGCCTTGCAGCGGGTCCAGGACGGACCATCCGTGGTCGTCATGGATGGCCGCGAAGCAGTGGCGGAAGCCCTGGCGCAACAGGCGCTGCCAGGGCATGTCGGCACGGCCGGAGAAGACGATCCAGACCTGTTGCGTGGTGGCCGCGCGGCGGTGGGAGGGGGTGCTCACGCGGGGATGCCGCCTGCGACTATGCCCTTGATACGCAATGGCCATTCCAGGCGCGCCATGGCTTCGCGCCAGAGTGCTGCGGCGCTGCGTTCCTCGGCGAAGCGCGCGTTGGGCGGCACGCCGCGTTCGCCAAAGCGGCGCAGCACGCGGGCATGGCCGAGATCGATGCGGCGCTGGCGGTACAGGCGGTCCAGGCACTTGACCACATCATCGGGTTCGCAGGGGCGGGAGACGCTGCCCAAGCCCGCCACGATGCGCGCGCCATCATTGCGGGCGACCAGTGCTGCCATGGTCCAGAACCAGGCATCTTCGGCCGTGGTGAAGGGCTGGCATTGGGTGGTGTTGCGGAAGACGGGGGTGTGATGCGGGCGGGGTTGCGCGGACATGGGGGATGCCTCTCGGGTGTTTGGAACGGAACCAGAACTAAACCCCAGGTTGTGGATCGTGCAAGCATAAATTCCGTAATTTTTCACTAGACAACAGAATCAAGGCCTAGGATAATGACCCTCATGCGACATGACGACGTCTGGCGGGCCATCGATGCCATCGCCGCTGAAAACGGGCTCTCGCCTTCCGGCCTTGCGCGCCGGTCGGGGCTTGATCCCACGGCCTTCAACCCTTCCAAGCGCACGGGGCCCGATGGGCGCGCGCGTTGGCCATCGACGGAGAGTGTCGCCAAGGTGCTGGCCGCCACCGGCACGGCGGTGGAGAATTTCGCCTCCCTGGTGTCAGGCCAGGCGCCGCAGACGGCATCGCGCCAGCGCGCGGGTGGGCGGCGCGTGCCGTTGATCGGGCTCGCACAAGCGGGCGGCGATGGGTTCTTTGATGATGGCGGGTTTCCGGTCGGCGGCAGCTGGGATGAGATTGCGCTGCCGGAAATCGCTGATCCCAACGCCTATGCACTAGAGATTTCCGGGGAGTCGATGGAACCGGTGTTCCGCGATGGCGATGTGGTGGTGGTCTCGCCCGCGGCACCGGTGCGGCGTGGCGATCGCGTGGTGGTGCGCACGCGCAGCGGCGAGGTGATGGCGAAGCAGTTGATGCGCCAATCCGCCAAACGCATCGAGGTGCAGAGCCTGAACCCTGCACATCCGAACTATAATTTCGAACTCGGCGATGTGGCCTGGATGCACAGGATCATCTGGGCCAGCCAGTGATTTTTGCGCGCGGCGCTACTCCGCCGCGCGCGACACCTCCGTCATCGGCCGCGGCAGATACTTCGCGTATTCGCGCGGCACGATGTGCCAGAAGCGATCGCGTTCCGCGCCCCAATCATTCAGCAAACGTGCGGCGAAGCGGCTGCCCGTCTCCTCCACATGGCGTTCGATCAGCGCCTTCAGCACGCCTTCCCAATGCGCGGATGCCAGGCGCCCCCAGAGCAGGCTTTCGGGGTTGATGCGGCGTTCAAACGTGTCATCCGCGTCGTAGATGAAGGCCTGGCCGCCGGTGAAGCCGGCGCCGAAATTATCGCCCACCGCACCCAGCACAACCACCGTGCCGCCGGTCATATATTCGCAGCCATTGGCGCCGCAGCCCTCGACCACCGTGATGGCGCCGGAATTGCGCACGGCGAAGCGCTCGCCCGCCTGGCCGGCGGCGAAGAGCTCGCCCGCCGTCGCGCCATACAGGCAGGTGTTGCCGATGATGGTGTTGTCATTCCACACCAGCTTGGATGACGGCGCCGGCCGCACCACGATCGACGCGCCGGACAAGCCCTTGCCGACATAGTCATTCGCGTCGCCAAACACTTCCAGCTTCAGCCCCTGCACGCCGAAGGCGCCGAGCGACTGACCCGCCGTGCCACGCAGCCGCACCGTCAGGCGCGCGGCATCCAGCCCCTTCATGCCGTATTGCCGCGTGATCATCGCACTCGTCTTTGTGCCGATGGCGCGATGCGTGTTCCGGATGTTGTAGGCGAGCTGCATTTTCTCGCCGCGCTGGAACAGCGGTGCGGCGTCACGGATCATGTCCGCGTCGAGCGTTTCCGGCACCTCGTTGCGGCCTTCGAGGTTGCAGAAGGCGGGGTAGGGGCCGGCATCGGCCTTCACCAGCAGCGGGTTCAAATCCAGATCGTCGAGGTCTTCGGAACCGCGGCTGACCTGCTTCAGCAGATCGGTGCGGCCGATGACATCCGTCAGGCGCTTGAAGCCGAGCGACGCCAGGATTTCGCGCACCTCCTCGGCGACGAAGCTGAACAGGTTGATGACCTTTTCCGGGCTGCCATCAAACTTCTTCCGCAGCGCCTCGTCCTGCGTGCAGACGCCCACCGGGCAGGTGTTGGAATGGCACTGCCGCACCATGATGCAGCCCATGGCGACAAGGCTGGCAGTGCCGATGCCGAATTCCTCAGCGCCCAGCATGGCGGCGACGACCACATCGCGGCCGGTCTTGATGCCGCCATCGGTGCGCAGTTTCACGCGGTGGCGCAGGCGGTTCAGCTGCAGCACCTGGTGGGTTTCGGACAGGCCCATTTCCCAAGGCAGGCCGGCATATTTGATGCTGGTCTGGGGCGACGCACCTGTGCCGCCGGAATGGCCGGAAATCAGGATCGCATCGGCCTTCGCCTTCGCCACACCCGCGGCAATCGTGCCGATGCCCGAGCGCGAGACCAGCTTCACGCAGACCGTCGCATCCGGGTTGATCTGCTTCAGGTCATAGATGAGCTGTGCGAGGTCCTCGATGCTGTAGATGTCGTGGTGCGGCGGCGGTGAAATCAGCGTGACACCTGGCGTCGAATGCCGCAGCTTCGCGATCAGCGCCGAGACCTTGAAGCCGGGCAGCTGCCCGCCCTCACCAGGCTTCGCCCCTTGCGCGACCTTGATCTCGATCTCGCGGCAATTGTTCAGGTATTCGGCGGTGACGCCGAAGCGGCCCGACGCGATCTGCTTGATCGCGGAATTCGCATTGTCGCCATTGGCGCGCGGGCGGGCGCGCTCCGGGTCCTCGCCGCCTTCGCCACTGTCGCTGCGCGCGCCGATACGGTTCATCGCAATCGACAGCGTTTCATGCGCTTCCGGCGACAGCGCGCCCAGCGAAATGCCAGGTGCGACCAGCCGCTTGCGGATCTCGGTGATGCTTTCCACCTCCTCCAGCGCAATCGGCTTCAGCCCGTCCACACGGAAATCCAGCAGGTCGCGCAGCGCAACCGGCGCCCCGCGCCGCACCGCATCGGTGTAGCGCTTGAACATCTGGTAGCTGTCCGAACCCACCGCCTCTTGCAGCATATGGATCAGGTTACCGTCGAAGGCGTGCGCCTCGCCCTTGCGGCGCAGCTTGTACTGCCCGCCAACCGGCAGGGCCACCACATCGCTGCCCCAGGCGATCTCGTGCAGCTCCAGCACGCGGCGCGCGATGCCGGAGAGCCCGATACCGGAAATGCGTGACGGCACGCCCGGGAAGAACTCCGCGATCAGCGCGCGCGACAGCCCGATGGCCTCGAAATTCATGCCGCCGCGATAGGAGGAGACCACGCTGATCCCCATCTTCGACATGATCTTCAGCAGACCCTTGTCGACCGCCTTCTTGTAGCGCGCGACCGCGTCTTCCAGCGACATATTGCCGAACAGTCCGCGGCGATGGCGGTCGGCGATGCACTCCTGCGCCATATAGGCGTTCACCGTTGTGGCACCGGCGCCGATCAGCACCGCGAAGCAATGCACATCGATGCATTCAGCGACGCGCACATTCAGGCTGGTGAAGGTGCGCAGCGACATCTTCACCAGATGCGTGTGCACCGCACCGACCGCGAGAATCATCGGAATCGCAGCGCGCTCCGGCCCCTGCGCTTCATCCGTCAGCACCACATGCATGTGGCCGGAACGCACGGCTTCCTCTGATTGGCGCTTGATGCGCTCGATCGCGCGGCGCAGCCCGCCCAGGCCATTGGCGATCGCAAAGGTTGCGTCCACTTCAAACGCCGCACTGCCCATATGCGCGCGCATCGCCTGGAATTGCGCGGTGGTCAGCACCGGGCTGTCGAGCATGAGCATGTCGCACTGCTCGGGGTTTTCATCGAGAATATTGCCGAGGTTCCCAAGCCGCGTGCGCAGCGTCATCACCCGCGTTTCGCGCAGTGAATCGATGGGCGGGTTGGTCACCTGGCTGAAGGTTTGGCGGAAATAATTGTGCAGGCCGCGATACTGGTTGGACAGCACGGCGACGGGCGTGTCATCGCCCATGGAACCGACGGCTTCGGCCGCGTCTTCCACCATCGGGTGCAGGATGGTTTCCAGCTCTTCCAGCGTGGCGCCGATGGCGACCTGGCGGCGACGCAGCGCCTCGCCCTGGTAGAGTGACGGCTCGCGGCTATCCTTCTTCACGATCTCATCGATGCGCGTGGTGCGCGCGACCCATTCGCCGAAGGGCGCGCGGGCGGACATCGCATCCTTCAGCGCGGCATCCAGATACAGCTTGCCACTGTCCAGATCGACGCCGATGCATTGGCCGGGGCCGACGCGGCCCTTGGCGCGCACGGCGTCCTCCGCGATTTTCACCATGCCCGTTTCGCTGCCCACGATCAGCATGCCGCAATCGGTCACGCTGTAGCGCATGGGGCGCAGACCGTTGCGGTCCATGCCGCCGATCACCCATTGGCCGTCGGTCGCGGCGATCGCGGCTGGGCCGTCCCAGGGTTCCATCACCGCGTTGCAGTAGAGGAAAAGGTCATGGTGCTTGGGCGGCATGGTCGCGTTGTTGCCCAAGGATTCCGGGATCAGCATGGCCTTGGCCATCGGTGCATCGCGCCCGCCGCGCACCAGAAGTTCAAACACATTGTCCAGGCACGCGGTGTCGGAATTGCCGGCCTGCACCACCGGCTTGATGTCTTCCAGGTAGTCGTCGAGCAGCGCGTGTGAGAGGCGTGTCTCGTGCGCCTTCATCCAGTTGACGTTGCCATGCAGCGTGTTGATTTCGCCGTTATGCGCCAGCATGCGGAAGGGCTGCGCCAGGCGCCATGTCGGGAAGGTGTTGGTGCTGTAGCGCTGGTGGTAGATGGCGAAGCGGCTGATGAAGCGCGCATCCTGCAAATCCGGGTAGAAGGTCGCGAGATCCTCTGCCAGGAACATCCCCTTGTAGATGACGCTGCGGCAGGAGAGCGAACACAGATACAGTTCCGGAATCTGCGCGGCGATGGCCTGCTTTTCGATGCGCCGGCGGATGACGTAGAGGTCGCGCTCGTAGATCGCGTCCGCCACGTCGGTCGGCGACCAGATCAGGATCTGTTCGATTTCGGGGCGCGTCGCATTGGCCTTTTCGCCAACGACCGATGCATCGATCGGCACCTGGCGCCAGCCATAGATGGCATAGCCGGCGTTGAGGATTTCCGTCTCGACGATCTGGCGGCAGCGTTCCTGCGCGCCGAGATCGGTCTTGGGCAGAAACACCTGGCCGACGGCAATGCGCCCGGGGCGCACGCGGTCGCCGCCATTGCGCACGACTTCGGCGAAGAATTCCTGCGGGATTTCGACATGGATGCCGGCACCATCGCCGGTCTTGCCATCGGCATCCACGGCGCCGCGGTGCCAGACGGCGCGCAGCGCGTCGATGCCGGCCTGCACCACGTCACGCCGCGCGGTGCCGTCTAGGCTGGCCACCAGGCCGACGCCGCAGGAATCATGCTCGGTGGTGTCGATATGCGCGGCGTCCAGCGTCGCACGGTTGGCGATATAGCGGGCCGCGAATTCGGAACCGGTTTCGTGGGTCATGGCGGTGTCTCGCTGATCGTTCAAAGGGGAATGCCGCGGGCGCGCAGCGCGTCGCGGTGTTTGGCAAAGGCGGCTGTCGTGACGCGCTGGCCCCAGGCCATGCTGAAGCGCACCACTTCCGCGTTGATCGCTGGCATCACCAGGCGCAACCGCACACCAGCAGGGCTCAGCTGGAAGTCGCGCATGGCGCGCATGTCCTCGATCGAAGCGTGGGTGGCCCAGATCACAACGCTGGCGTCGACCACCTGATGCGCCTGCGCGCGCACTTCCGGGATGAGGTAGGTATCCACCACCTCGGTCGCCGTCGCTTCAGACACGCTGGGCGCGCGGGCGCGGATGGTTTGGACCAAGCTGGCACGCATCTGCTGCATGGTCGCGTCGATCTGCTGCTGGGCATCCATCGCGTGCAGCAATTCGCGCGCCATCTGCATGGCCTCCGGCGTCGGCTGCGCGCGCGCGGGCGCTGCCAGCAGCAGCGCGATGAGGAGCAGCCAGCGCATCACTCCGCCGCTACGGCCACTGCCGCCTTCTGTGTGATGTAGTCGTGCATCTGCTCCGCCGCGTCCCGTCCGTCGCGAATGCCCCAGACCACCAGCGAGGCGCCACGCACAATGTC
>JAAFHD010000126.1:7053-8983 GCA_013298245.1 Alphaproteobacteria bacterium | reverse complement strand
GGCGGGATGGTCAGCACTGCGGTGGAGGCGAAGAGCTTGATGCGCTTCGTGACCGCCGCAAGACCCGCCATCAGCGTGAAGGATTCCAGGCCGTGGTCCCAGAACTGCGTCTTGCCGCCGAAGCCGTGCAGCTTGATCATGCTGAGCGCGAAATCCATCCCATAGGCTTCCGCCTTTTGGGTGACGGTCTTGTTCAGCTCGAAGCTGGGCATGTACTGCGGAGCATTCTCCGAGATCAGCCAGCCATTGTTGTTGATGGGGATGAAGACGCCGATATCCATGGGAACCCCGGTGGTTGATGGTTGTCGGAAACAGCGCGCCGTAGCGCGCCTTCAAAAGTTCAGCACGACACGACGAGCATGCGGGCGCACAGCGCCCGCCGCCGCCCATAAGCCCTGACCACCCGCGATGCCCGCGGCGCGGCGGAAGCCAAGCGCGCTCGCGCGCGCCCGGCCCGTGTGCATTACGACGCCACGATGTTGTTGGCGCGCGCGATGGCGGTCCAATGCGCAACCTCGGTGCGGATCACATTCACGAAATCCGCGCCGATCGGGCTCGGGTTGCGCGGCAGGGTCTGCAACTCGTTGCAGCGCGCCAGCAGCGTCGGGTTGGCCAGGATTTCCGGGATCATCGCCGTCAGGCGCGTCGTGATCTCGGTCGGCAGCCCGCGCGGCGCGGACAGGCCGAGCCACTGCGCGCTGGTCAATGGCGCGAAGCCCAGTTCCGCGAAGGTGGGGATGTTCGGGAAGGCCGGCAGGCGCTGCGGGGAGGACACCGCGAGCGCGCGCAGCGAACCATCGCGCAGCTGCTGCACATTGGTGGTGATCGGGTCGATCATGCTCTCGATCTGGTTCGCCAGCAGGTCCTGCATGGCGGGCGCGGAGCCGCGATACGGCACATGGTCCAGCTGCGGCGTGCGGGCCGCACCCTTCAGCATTTCGCCCAGCAAATGCGGCGCCGAGCCAATGCCCGAGGAGCCAAAGCGCACCGGCCGCGTCCGCGCGGCTTCGATGTATTGCGCCAGGTTCTGGAAGGGCGATTGCGCGCGCACCAGCAGGATGTTCGCGGCTTCGACCAGCATGCCCATATGCGTGAAGTCATCGACCGGATGGAACGGCATGGTGGGCAGCGTCGCCGCGCCATAGACATGCACCGAGGCATGGCTGACCAGCAGCGTGTAGCCATCGGCCGGTGCTTTCGCCACGAAATCCGTGCCGATCACGCCGCCGGCGCCTGCGCGGTTTTCCACCAGCACCGTCTGCCCCAGCATCTGCTGCATGACGGGCGCGACCAGGCGGGAGATGGTGTCCACCAGGCCGCCCGGGGGGAACTGCGCGATCAGGCGGATGGAACCGCGCGTCGGCCAGGCGCCCTGCGCCACCGCAGGTGCTGCAAGGGCGAAGGGGGCCGCGACGGCGGCGGTGAGAAGTTGGCGACGGTTCATCATGCTCTCCCGATGCGCTTCATCTGCCCAAATGGAGGGCAGATGAAGCGCGATTCATCCCGCAATCACGGGGTCGATCAGGATGTAGGCAAGAGGCGTGCCAGACCCATGGCCCGCGCGATCAACGCCATGTCATCGGCGGAGATGGGGAAGAAGCCGCTGCGCAATTTCCAGCCCCAGCCTTGTGCCGCGCAGGCCAGGCGCGGTTGCAGCGGCGCGGCCGGGGCGCGCTGTGCTGGCAGCCACGAGACCGCGCGGCGCCATGGGATGAAGCCTGGCGCCATTTCATGCTGCCAGGGTTCGCGTGGCAGCACCTGGCCAATGGCGACGAAGGCGCGGCAGGGCGTGTCGGTGCCGAAGACTTCTCGTGGCGCGTAGCACGCCACGATGTCGCCAGGGCGCATGCGGCGCAGCGGTGCGGCCTTGCCGTGGCAGGCTTGCATGAAGCCCTCTGCCTGGCCGCGCGCGGCGTGGTCGGCGGCGGCG
>JAAFHD010000126.1:0-7043 GCA_013298245.1 Alphaproteobacteria bacterium | reverse complement strand
CGACGATCCAGTTCGATGCGTGTACCATGCGCGGATGCTGCGCGCGGGGTGTGACAGATTCCGTCAGGGGTCTTCGAGTTCGCGCGTGCGCCATTCGGCCAGCAGCAGGCGGTGGCGGCGTGGCATGCGTGCTCCGGTGGGCGTGACCGTAGCGATGCGGTCCAGCCGGAAATGGCGCATGTCGCGGCGCAGTTCGCACCAGGCGCCAACCACTTCCGCACCTTCGAAAAATCCGATGAGGATGGGCCAGATCACGCGTTGCGTCTTGGCGCCCTTGCCATCCGTGTAGTCGATGCGCAGCGTCTCCTCCGCATGGATGGCGCGGCGCAGTTCGGCAAGATGCGGCACGCCGCGCGCGGGGCCGGCGCGGAGCACGGCATCGGGTGGCGCGCCTTGCGGCAGCACGGCGCCGATCTTGTTGCGCGCGGTGCCGGCGGCCAGCGCCAGGTCTTCATCGCCGCGCTCGGCGACCAGGCCGAGGCCCAGAAGAAGCGCGTCCAGTTCGTCCTCGGTGAAGGCCAAAGGCGGCAGGAAAAATCCGGGGCGCAGCACATAGCCCACGCCGCCCTCGCCCTCGATGCAGGCGCCCTGCGATTGCAGCGTCGCGATGTCCCGATACAGCGTGCGCACCGACACGCCGCATTGCGCTGCCAGTATCGCCGCCGTGACCGGTCGCTTGCGCCTGCGCAGCGCCTGCATCAGCTCCAGCAGGCGCGCGGCCCGCGTCACATCGCGGCCGCGCGCAAGCCACCCGGCGTCATCGACACGCGCGGCAATTCGCAGAGGTTCACCGGGCCGAGTTCGATCGCGCGACCATCATCGAACACCACGCGCAGGCGCGCGGCACCGGGGTTGGTGGCGCGGAAGCTGCGTTGTTGGCCAGGCGCCATCACACCTGGTTCCAGCAGGTCGCGCGGGGAGCCTGCGTAGAGCTGCTCCACCACCTGGCGGCCTTGGTTCGCGAAGGTGAATTCGCCAGCGCAATCCGCGCCGCGCGAGGTGGGTCCGCCGGGCACGCAGGCGGCCAGCGGCAGGAGAAGAAACAGGGCGCGCATCAGGCAGGCTCCACGGGTGTTGGCGGGGTGCCGCCGGCCTCGATATCGGCGCCGGCGGCGAAGAGCAGGTCCTCCCGATAGCGCCCCGCCAGCAATTGCACACCCACTGGCCGGCGGCCGACCAGGCCGGTGGCGACGGCCAGGCCCGGCAGGCCCAGCAAGGGTGTGCCCAACTGCGTCAGCTGCGCTTCGAGGATGCGCTGGAACACCGCGGCGCCTTGCGTGTCCAGCTGGTCGTCGAAGGGCAATTCGCCGGAAACCGGGCACAGCACGACGGGGTACTTTTCGAAGAACAACATCCACTCTCGCAGCAGTGTGGCGCGGCGCGTCAGCGTGGTCATTAGCGCGTCCAGGTCGGGTGCGGTCTGGCCATGCATCAGGTGGCGATGCACGTCCAAAGCAGGCTGGTCACCTTCCTTCTCCACCGCGGCCATGCCGCCCATATGCAGCGACGCCATCCAGAGCAGTTTTTGCAGCTGCGCGGGTTCGCGCATGGGCGGCAGATTGGTCATCTCCACGACGGTCCAGCCGCGATCCTGCAGGCGCCGCGCGGCGTCGCGCAGGGCGGCTTCCACCGGCGCGTCCACGGGCATGCCGTCGGGGCGGATGCACAACGCGGCGCGCTTGGGCGCGGCAGGCAGGTCATGCGGCGCAGGCACCCACCAGGGGTCGCGCGCATCACGCGCGGACATGGCGTGGAAGGCCAGTTTCACATCGGCGATGCTGCGCGCCAGCGGCCCCGAGACGCTCATGATCTGCCCGGCGATGTCGCGCTCCGGCAGCGAGGGATTCCACACCGGAATGCGCCCCAGCGTCGGCCGCAACCCATGCACGCCGCAGGCATAGGCGGGGTAGCGCACAGAACCACCAATATCCGTGCCATGCGCGATGGCGCCGATGCCCGATGCCACCGCAGCCGCCGCGCCGCCCGAGGAACCACCCGGCGTGATCGCCGGGTCCCAAGGGTTCTTCGTGTGGCCGTGCAGGCGGTTGCTGGTGAACCAGCGCACCGAAAACGCCGGCGTGTTGGTGCGGCCGATGATGATGGCGCCCGCGCGGCGCAGATTGGCGACGACCGGGTTGTCCTCCGGCGCGTGGTGGTTGGCTTGCAGCGTGATGCCGTTGGTGGTGGCGTGGCCGGCCTGGTCCACATTGACCTTCACTGTCACGGGCACGCCGGCGAGCGGGCCGGGGTCCTCGCCGCGGGCGACCTGCGCGTCCACGGCGGTGGCGGCCGCACGCGCTTCGTCATGCAGCGGCTTGATGACGGCGTTGATGCGCGGGTTCACCGCATCCATGCGGGCCAACGCGGCCTCGGTCGCTTCGCGCGCAGACAGCGCGCCGGCGCGGACGCGCGCGGCAATCACGGAAGCGTGTAGTTCGAACGACATGGGCGATCCTTTGGCGGCGGGAAAAAACTTTCCTTGAGCGGCGCAAAAGCGCAAGTCTTGACCCGGGAGAAGCAGCGCCAATGCCAACCATTTCAGTGACCGCGGTCTTCGGTTTCGGTGACGCGACCTTCAATGCAGCGACAGGCGGTACGACGGCTGGGCATCAGAGCCGGCCTGAAGTCGTTGGGGTCGGTGGCTTGAACTACATGATTTCTTGGCTGACCGCCGCACCCGGCGGGGCGAACCAGGTCGAATATGGTGTCTTCTCCGCGAGCAACACGACGCTGCTCAGCGGCACCATCCGGCAAGTGGCGTCAGGCACAGTCAACGCCGGTGCGCCGGCCGCGGCGCTGCTGGATAATGGCCAGGCGGTGTTGGTCTGGCAGCAGTTTCTCGGCGGCGCGCCGGCTGAATACATGGCGCGGATCAACAACAACGGCACGCTGGCGCAAGGCCCCACCTTGATCAGCAGCGGCGGCCTCTACAATGGCACGCCGCAGGTCACGGCCGTCACGGGCGGCTTCATCACAGGCTATGGCAGCAACAATCTCGAGGATGAGAACGAAGGCGCCTATCTCAACGGGCGCACCAATACCGGTGCGGCCAGTGGCTTCGGCTTGCAGTCGGTCGCGACCGGCACGCTGAACCGCATTTCGGATGTCGCGGTGGCGCGCCTGGCCAATGGCACCATCGCCTCGGTCTGGCGGGATGAAGCGACCAGCGCCTTGTCGATGCGCGTCTACAACGCCGACGGCACGGTCGCGATGAACGGCGGCAACCCGATCGAGCGGTTGAACTTCGACAGTCTCGGCACCAATGGCGCGCCGCGCATCGTGGCCCTGGCGGATGGCAAATTCGTCGTCGCCTACAGCGATACCGGCTGGGGCGGCATCGGCACCGAAATCTCGCTGGCGATGTTCAGCGCCACGGGCGCCAATGCCGCGCCAAGCGGGCTGTTCATCCGCGCGACCAACAACAGTGTTGCCGATGCCGATCCAGACATCGTTGCGCACAACACCGGCCATTTTACGGTGGTGTTCACCCAGACGAACGTGACCACCGGCGATGACATCTACATGCGCACCTACGATATCGCCGGCAACGCAATCGATAGCGGTGCGGCCACGGCATTGATCGCGACCACGGCGAATGAACGCCGCGCCTCGATCGCGGCGGTGAACAATGGCAGCATCATGCTGGCCTTCGAGAAGGCGACAGGCGCCAACGGCGATGCGGCGGACACTGCGATCGTGGGTGGGCGATATGATCTGTATCGCAACATCGTCGGCGACGGCACGCATGAAACGCTGGCCGGCAACGACTTCCGGGAGATCATCAGCGGCCTTGGCGGCGATGATGTACTCCAGGGTGGCGCCGGCAATGACCGCCTCCAGGGCGGAGACGGCAATGACACGCTATATGGCAATGCCGGTATGGACGAGTATTTCGGCGGAATCGGCGACGACGTGCTGATCGCCGATGGCGGTGCAGACTTCCTGTTCGAGAATGAGGGGGAGGGCATCGACACCGCATGGCTGGTGGTCAATGGCGCCGCCATCAGCGGCGAGATCGAGTTCATCCGCCTGGTGGGCACCGCGACTTCCTACGCGGTCGATGACTTCACGCGCGCCTGGCAGGCGGTGGCGAACCCGAACCTGTCCAGCACCCTGGGCGGCAGCGCGTTCAACGACGTGCTGTGGGGCGGCGCCATGGCTGATTTCCTCAGCGGCGCCAATGGCGATGACACGCTGCGCGGTGGCGGCGGCGCGGATATCATGGTCGGTGGCATCGGCAACGACCATTTCGTCATCAACCACAGTGGCGTGTCCATCAGCGGCGATTCCCTTGATGGCATCGACACCGCCTGGGTCGCGGTGAATGGCTGGACGTCCAGCGCCTTCGTCGAGATCGTGCGCCTTGCCGCGCCCGGCGCCAATTCGGTCACCGGCAGCGGTGGCAATGACATCCTGGTCGCGAACCAGGGCGAGGCCAGCACGCTGAACGGTGCGGCCAGCAATGATGAGCTCTGGGGCAGCACATTCGCCGACAGCCTGGTGGGCGGCACAGGCGATGATATCATCCGCGGCCAAGGCGGCGCCGACACGATGCGCGGCGGCGCGGATAATGACTCGTATGTGGTGCTGAACCAGAACGCGGTGATCATCGAGAACCCGGGCGAAGGCTATGACACGCTGTGGATCGACATCGCCGCTGGCCTGATGTTCACCATGGCGCCGGAGACCGAACGCGCCAACCTTGCCGGCACCGCCAACAGCGTCACCGGCAATGCGTCCGACAATGTCATCGTCGGCAACCCGACCACCACCAATGACCTGCGCGGGGGCGCCGGTGCGGACACGATATTCGGCTCCACCTTCCTGGATCTGTTCTGGCCGGGCGCGGGCAATGACGTGATCTATAGCCTGGGCGGCAATGACCGGATCATCATCGATGCGCCGGGCTCAGGCTATGATCAGGTGGCGGGCTTCGTGCAGGGCAGCGCCAAGATCTGGTTCCAGCCAGCGTCGGGCGTGACAAGCATGGGCGGGATCACCCTCAACAGCGCCAACGGCAACACGCAGGTGGAATGGAACGGCAATGCCATCCTGGTCTTCGGCGTGGCCAGCATGAGTGCTTCGGATTTCCTGTTCACCTGAACACACGCTCCGCTATCCGTGATGTGATTCGGCACCGCGCGCGGTTTTGTTAGATTCGCACCATGCCGACCACAAGCCTGACCACCCAGCTGAGCTTCACCAACCAGGCCTTCAATGCCGCGACCGGCGGCATCACGGCCAACACGCAATCGCGCCCCGATATCGTGCGGCTGGACAACGGCCAGATCTTCCTGACCTGGCTGACGACCGAAACCGGCACCCTGAACTTCGTACAGGGCGGCGTTTTCAACATCATCGGCATGTCGCTGGCGGGCGCGTCCGTCATCACGCTGAATGCCGGCATCAACCCGATGCAGAATTTCGCGCCCGCCGCCGTGCGGCTGGACAACAACGACATCGCGGTCGCCTGGAACCAATCGGGCGGCAGTGGTTCGCAGATGCTGGCCGCGGTCGTCGATGACGTGACCGGGCTGCTGGTGACGGCGGGTGAGGTCTTCGACAGTGCCGGCAGCATCAACGGCCCCGCAGGCATCGCAACCAGGCCGGGCGGTTTCGTCGTGACCTATCCGGATAATGGCTGGGGCAACAACGAAGGCACGCTGGCCGGCTTCACGCAGAACGGCAGCTTCACCGGCTTCACCATGCTGGATCTGCCGACCGGAACGGCGGCTTCGCATGTGGAAGCCGTGCGGCTTGTTGGCGGCAACCTGGCGATCGCCACGCGCAACCCGATCACCAGCGCCATCTCGGTCTATGTGCTGGATGCTGGTGGGGCGCTGATCACTGCACGCGTGGATGTGGACACCTTCGGTACCAATGGCGCGCCCAAGCTGGCGGCGCTGGCCAATGGCGGCTTTGCGATGGTGTATTCAGATACCGGCTGGGATTTCACCGATACCGAAATCACGCTGGCGCTGTTCACCGCGACCGGCGCCGATGTCGGCGGATTGTTCACGCGCCTGACCGACAATGGCGTGGCCGACACCGACCCCGACATCGCGGTGCAGCCGGGCAATGGCCTGGTCGCCGTGGCCTGGACGCAGGCCAATGGCGGCAGCACCGACATCGTTGCGCATATCCTGGAAGAAAACGGCCAGGTGCTGATCAGCCCCACGCCGGTGAGCCTGACCGATGTGGTGACGGGCAACCAGTCGCGCGTCAGCCTGACCGGCTGGCGGGGCGATGCCTTCCTGTTTGCGTATGAGAACGCGAACACGGCGACGGATGGATCGGGCGGCAGCATCGGTGGCGGCGGCGTTTTCATCAATCGCTTCATCACCGGTGACGACACCAATGATACCCTGCTGGGCAGCGCCTTCGGCGATAGGCTGTGGGGGCGGCTGGGCAATGACAGCCTGCTGGGCTTCGCCGGCGATGACACGCTGCAGGGCGATTTCGGCAATGACACCGTGCGCGGCGGCGGCGGCAATGACCTGATCGAAGGCGGCGCGGGCGATGATGTGCTGGTGGCCGATGGCGCGGGTGCTTCCCTGATCCGCGAATTTGCGTTCAACGGTGTCGACACGGCCTGGGTGGGCGTGTCCGGCACCACGCTGGCCGGCGAGATCGAGGTGATCCGGCTTTTCGCCACACAGAGCTTCGCGATCGCCGATGGCATCACGCTGGGCACGCAGATGGTCGCGAACCAGGCGATGGCGTCATACCTGATCGGCAGTTCGCAAGGCGACACACTGTGGGGCAGCAATTTCGCCGACACGCTGGAAGGCCGCGACGGCGATGACGTGATCCGCGGCCAAGGCGGCGAGGACAGCATGGTGGGCGGCGAAGGCAATGACCAGTTCGTGGTCGCGCACCCCAACACCGTGGCCTTCGAGGATAATGGCACCTTCGGCGGCATCGACACCGCATGGGTCGCGGTGAATGATTGGACCGTCGGCGACAATATCGAGGTCGCGCGGCTGGCGGCGCCAGATGCCTTCCGCATCCAGGGCAATGCGACCGGCATGGCGTTGGTGGCC
>JAAFHD010000125.1 GCA_013298245.1 Alphaproteobacteria bacterium | reverse complement strand
GGCGCGGATGGCGGGGCCGTCGGGCTTGTCCCACCAGGCCTTGCTGGTAATGAAAAGACTTTCCCGAGTTGTGCCACGGATGGCGCGGCCGATGGCATCTTCGTTGCCATACATCTCGGCGGTGTCGATGTGGCGATAGCCGAGATCGAGCGCCGATGCGATCGCGGCTTCGCATTCAGCGCCACGCAAAGGCCAGGTGCCGAGGCCGATGAGCGGGATGTTCATCGGGAGGAAAAATCCACCACGGCCGCGTGGCCCGCTTCGGTGCCGAAGGCGAGCGAATGCCCCTTCGGGTGCCAGGCCAGTGCGGAGATTCCACCGCGCCCCGGCGGCGCGATCGGCAGCACTTTTCCGGAGGCGATTTCGGCCACCAGCACCAGACCATCGGCGAAGCCGGCGGCCACCACTTCGTGGTCCGGGTGCGTCGCGATTTGTGTGCAGATCACCGCATCACCACCAGCCAGTTCCTGCGGCGGTTTGCCCATCGGCCCGCCGCCGAAGAAGGGCCACAGCACGACGGATTCCGCGCCAGCCGTGGCCAGCCAACGGCCCTTCGCGGTGAAGGCCATGGACTTGGTTTTCGCGGGATAGCCGGACATGCGCATGTGCTGCCCATCCGACAGCCGCCAGCCATGCAATGTGTTTTCCTGCATGGCGGTGACGACGTGATCGCCATCGGGGTGGAACAGCACCATGCCATGGCTGCCCTTCCATTCCAGCACGCGCGGCTTGTCTTCCTTCGCGGCGAAGAACCACATGGACGCGCCGTTGTAGTGGCTGGCGACCAGGCGTTTGCCCTTGGCGTCGATGTCTACGCCGGAGACGGTGGTGGGGTGCGCGAGCGATTTCTTCGCAGCGCCCGTGCCGTCCAGCACATGCAGCATCTTGCCGCAGGCCGCGGCGCGCACGCCGGCGGGGTGGGCAGCGACGTGTTCCACCCAGCGATTGCCGTAGTCGCCGAGGATGGTCGTGCTGTCGGTGGTGGTGGCGAGTTTTCCGTCATCGCCGCCGGTCAGGAAGCCGGATTTGCAGTCGGCGGTGATGGCCAGGACGGCGCCGCGATGCACCTGCTGGGCCGCGCCATCAAGGCCCACGCGCAGCGCGCCATCGCCCAGCGCGAAACCGGGCGTGCCGGTGGTGCGGCAATGCGCAATGCCGACCACGTACGCGCCGAATTCGCGCGTGGCGCCGCGCGTTTCAATGAGGAATTCCGGGGCTGTCGTGGTGCTCACGCAGGCGCTCCCCAGCGGGCGAGTTCGGCTTCGTAGTTGGCTTTCGGCGCGTCGGCCTGGCAGGCCTCGAAGCCGCGGCGCAGCCAGGGGCGGTTCAGGTCGCGGCCGATGAAGACGATGCGGCTGGTGCGGTCTTCGCCCGCTTTCCAAGGGCGAATGAAATCGCCATCGGCCAGCATGTGCACGGCCTGGAAGGCGAAGACGCGGTCGTCATTCGCATAGGCCAGGATGCCCTTGGTGCGCAGCAAATCCTGGCCCTTTACCGCTAGCACCTGGCTGATCCAGGCGTTGAAGCGTTCGGGGTCCAGCGGCGACTGCGCCTGGAAGGAGCAGGAGAGGATTTGCGTGTCATGCGTGTGGTTGTCCTCGCCCGAGAGGAAGTCGGGCACGCGTTCCACGATTTTTTCCAGGTTGAAGGCCTCGCGGCCCAGGACGCTTGCGATCGGCACGTCGGATTTCGTGCTGCGGATGAGCTGCGCCCAGGGGTTGATGGCGCGGATGCGGGCTTCGATGTCGCGCGCGCCGGCTTCATCCACCAGGTCCATCTTGTTGAGGATGATGAGGTCGGCGAAGGCGATTTGTTCTTCGGCCTCGCGCGTGTCGGAGAGGCGCGCGGGGAGGTTTTTCGCGTCCACCACGGTGACGACGCTGTCGAGTTTGGCGGCGCGCTTCACCTCGTCATCGGCGAAGAAGGTTTGCGCGACGGGCGCGGGGTCCGCCAGGCCCGTGGTTTCCACGATGATGCCGTCGAAGCGGTCGCGCCGCTTCATCAGCGCGCCGATGATGCGGATCAGGTCACCGCGGACGGTGCAGCAGATGCAGCCGTTGTTCATTTCGAACACCTCTTCGTCGGCATCGACGACGAGGTCGTTGTCCACGCCAAGCTCACCGAATTCGTTGATGACCACGGCGTATTTCTTGCCGTGATCCTCGGAGAGGATGCGGTTGAGCAGCGTGGTTTTGCCGGCGCCGAGATAGCCGGTCAGCACGGTGACGGGGACGAGATCGGACATGATGGGGTGACTCCTTGGCGGGCAATATGAGGCGCGCGCGGCCGGGCTACCAGAGCACTACGATTTCTCGAGCGGCACCAAGCGCGCGACGGGCTCTCCGCGCCGGGTCAGGATGATCTCCTCGCCGGCTTCGACGCGGGCGAACAGCTTGCCCCATTGGGACTTCGCTTCGGTGAGGGAGATGCGCACAGGTTCCATCAATCCACACTCGCCCCGCTCTCGCGCACGATGGGTGCCCATTTCGCCGTTTCCTCCGCGATGAAACGCGCGAGTTCGGCGGGCGTGCTGGGCGTGGGTTCCACGCCATGGCGCGCCAGGTGGTGGCGCACTTCTGTGTCCGCCAGCGTGACGCGCATCGCGGCGTTCAGCGCCGTCACGATCTCCGGCGCCATGCCGGCCGGCCCGACCAGCGCGTTCCAATTCGCCACCGCGAAACCGGGCAGGGTTTCGCCCAGTGCGGGCACATCCGGCAGCAGCGGGCTGCGCGCGGGGTTCGGCACCGCCAGCGCGCGTAGCCGCCCTGCCTCCACGCCCGGCAGCGTGGTGCTGGCGGTTGCGAAGGAAAAATCCACCTTGCCCGACAGGATATCCGCGATCAGCGCGCCACCGCCGCGATAAGGCACATGGATCGTGTCCACACCCGCCAGGCGGTTGAACAGCGCGCCCGCCAGATGGCCCGAACCGCCGACGCCCGATGACCCATGGCTCAGCACACCAGGCCGTGCGCGCGCCGCCGCGATCAACGCCGCGACATCGCGGAACGGCTTGTCCGCCGCGCAGACCATCAGGTTCAGAATATCGCCCGCCATGCTGATCGGCGTCAGGTCCCGTCGTGGATCAAACGGAAGGTTCGGGAACAGCGAGGGGTTGATCGCCAGCGCGGCAATCGTGCCCATCAGCAGCGTGTGCCCATCGGGTGCTGCGCGCACCACCTGTTCGGTGGCCAGGTTGCCGCCAGCGCCCGGGCGGTTGTCCACCACGATGGGCTGGCCCAGCACCTGTTGCAGGCGCGCGGCCATGGTGCGCGTGGTGATGTCCGTCCCGCCGCCGGCCGCGAAGCCGACGACGATGCGGATGGGGCGCGAGGGCGCCCATTGCGCGCGGGCGATCACCGGCGCTGCCAGAAAACCCAGCGCCAGGCGTCGCGTCGCGCGTGGCATCACACGATCTGCCGCGCGCGGAAATCGGCGATTTCGGCGGCCGTGTAGCCGGCCTCGGCCAGCACCGCGTCGCTGTGTTCGCCGATCGCGGGCGGGTGCGTCGCGATGCGGCTTGGCGTGCGCGACAGCGTGAAGGGCTGCGCGACATACTGCACACCATCCAGCGTGGCGGCGAGGCCGAGGTGCTTCGCCTGCGGGTCCTCGAAAGTGTCGCGGATATTGTTGATGGGGCCGGCGGGAACGCCCGCGGCGTTCAGCGCTTCCACCCAATATGCGCTGGTGTTGGTGGCCGTCGCGCTGCCGATCAGCGCGTTCAGCGCGTGGCGATTGTCCGAGCGCGATTGCGAGGATTTGAAGCGCTCATCCGTCTGCCATTCCGGATGGCCCATCGCCTCGCAGAACCGCTTGTAGATGGCGTTGCCGCTGGCCGCGATGTTGATGTGGCCATCGCTGGTCGGGAACACGCCGGTGGGGATGCTGGTCGGGTGGTCATTGCCGGCCTGCTTGGGGATGTCGCCGGCCATCAGCCAGCGCGCCGCCTGGAAGTCCAGCATGAAGGCCTGCGCCTGCAGCAGGCTGGATTGCACCCATTGGCCTTGGCCGGATTTCGCGCGTTCCATCAGCGCGGTCAGGATGCCCATGGCGGCGAAGATTCCGGCGCAGAGATCGGCCACCGGAATGCCCACGCGCATCGGGCCGCGGCCTGGTTCGCCGGTGATGGACATCAGCCCGCCCATGCCCTGCGCGATCTGGTCGAAGCCCGGCCGATCCACATAGGGACCATCCTGCCCGAAGCCGGAAATGCTGGCGTAGATGAGGCGCGGGTTGATCGCGGAGAGCGCGGCGTAATCGATGCCAAGGCGCGTCTTCACATCGGGGCGGTAGTTCTCCACCACGACATCCGCGCTGGCCGCCAGGCGCTTCATGATGGCCACGCCCTCAGGCGATTTCAGGTTGAGCGTCAGGCCGCGCTTGTTGCGGTGCAGGTTCTGGAAATCCGGGCCCTGGCGCGGGCCGCCCATGGGGTCGCCCTGGTCCAGGCCCTCGGGCATTTCGATCTTCACGACATCGGCGCCCCAGTCGGCCAATTGGCGCACGCAGGTGGGGCCGGCGCGGACGCGCGTCAGGTCGAGGACTTTGATGCCTTCCAGGGGCAAACTCATCACGCAGCTTCCTTGTAGATCGCGTCGTTCACCGCCTCAAAAATGCGGTCGACATGGTAGGGTTCGATGATCAGCGGCGGTGACAGCGCGATGATGTCGCCGGTCACGCGGATCAGCACGCCGGCATCGAAGCAGCGGCGGAAAATGTCCATCGCGCGGCTGCCTGGTTTGCCCTCGCGCGGCGCCAGTTCCACGCCGGCGATCAGGCCGTAGTTGCGCACATCGATCACGTTGGGCGCGCTGCGCATCTGGTGCGCCGCGTCTTCCCAATACTTTTCGATGTTGCGCACGCGGCCGGGCAGATCATCGCGCGCGTGGATGTCCATGGATGCGATCGCCGCGGCCGCCGCCAGCGGGTGGCCGGAATAGGTGTAGCCGTGGAACAGCTCGATGCCGTTCGCCACGCCATCGACCACCGCGTCGTAGATGAAGTTCGCGCAGGCCACAGCACCCATCGGCACGGCGGCGTTGGTCAGGCCCTTGGCCATGGTGATGATGTCGGGCGTGACACCCAGGCGCTCGCTGCCGAAATCGGTGCCGATGCGGCCGAAGCCGGTGATCACTTCGTCGAAGATCAGCAGGATGCCATGTTTCGTGCACAGGTCGCGCAGGCGCTGCAGGTAGCCCTTGGGCGGGATCAGCACGCCGGTGGAGCCCGCGATGGGTTCGACCATCACGGCGGCGATGGTGTCGCCATGCAGCGCCACCAGGTTTTCCAGCGTATCGGCCAGGTCCGCGCCATGCGTGGGTTCGCCGCGCGTGAAGGCGTTTTTCGCCGGCAGATGCGTGTGCGGCAGGTGGTCCACATAGGGCAGCATCGCGCCGAATTGCTTGCGATTGCCGCCGATGCCGCCCACCGACATGCCGCCGAAGCCCACGCCGTGATAGCCACGCTCACGCCCCACCAGGCGCACGCGCTGGGACTGGCCGATGGATTTCTGGTAGGCTAGCGCGATCTTCAACGCGGTGTCCGCGGATTCGCTGCCGGAATTGGTGAAGAAGACGCGGTCCATGCCGGCGGGCGTCAGTTCCGCGATGCGCGCGGCCGCTTCAAACGCGATGGGGTGCGCGAGTTGGAAGGTCGGCGCGAAATCCAGGATGGCGGCCTGTTTTTGGATCGCCTCGGTGATTTCGGTGCGGCCATGGCCGGCGTTGCAGCACCAAAGGCCGGCGGTGCCGTCGAGCACTTCGCGCCCCTCGGGCGTGTAGTAGAGCATGCCCTTGGCGCGCGCGAGCATGCGCGGCTTGTCCTTGAAATACTTGTTGTCCGAATAGGGCATCCAGAACGCGTCGAGGTTGTTCGGGCGGGGGATGGACATTTCGTTCATGGGGCGGCTCCAGCGGCGGGGTGAGAAAAGCCCAAGCTGCACAGTAAAGCAACGGCACGCCTGTCAAGTGGCGCTTGACAGGCGACGGACGCATGGCAATCTCCTCGCGTGGTCATTCGCAGCATCAGGCATCGCGGCTTGCGGCGGCTCATGGTCGAGGGCGATGCGGCGGGCTTGCCGGCGGCCTTCCGGAGCAAGATCGCGAATATCCTGTCCTTCCTGCAGGACGCGCCTGGTATCGCGGCGTTGCAGACGGTGCAGTCCTGGCGCGCGCACCCGCTGACGGGCGATCGCAAGGGCAGCTGGAGCCTGACGGTTAGCCGCAATTGGCGCATCACTTTTGCCATTGTCGATGGCGAGATCACTGAGCTGGATTTCGAGGACTATCATTGAGGAGCCATCCATGTTCCGCATGAAAGCCCCGGTGCATCCGGGCATGTTCATCAAAGCCGAGGTGATTGAACCGCTAGGCCTTTCCGTCACCGATGCGGCGCGTGCGCTGGGCGTCAGCCGCGCCGCGCTGTCCAGCTTGTTGAATGCGCGCGCGGATCTCTCGCCGGAAATGGCGATCCGCGTGGAGAAAGCCTTCGGTACCGATATGGAAACGCTGATGCGCATGCAGGGCAGCCACGACATCGCGAAGGCGCGAGCGCAGGCGGGACGAATCCGTGTGGCGCGCTATGAAGCGTCCAGGGTGCCGGCGTGACTTGTGACGCGCGGCATCGGCCCTAGACTGTTGCGATCAGCCGGGATTCCGTGATGCAAATCCACTCGCCCGAGTTCAAGCAACGCGCCCGCGACGCCCTGGCCGATGCCGGGCTGCAAAAGGCGTTGGGCAATTTCAAGCAGGGTTTTCCTGCCAAGCGCGCCGCCGCGGTCGCGAACCTGCCGGAATTTGAACGCCTGCGCGATGTGGGGCGCGACATCAAGAACCACACGCTCGCGCATCTGGATTTCTACCTGGAAACCTTCGCGCGCAATGTCGAACGCGCAGGCGGCAAGGTGCATTGGTGCAGCACCGCCGATGACGCGCGCGCCACCGTGCTGGAGATCTGCCGCCGCGCCGGCGCGCGCACTGTCACCAAGGGCAAGTCGATGATCAGCGAGGAGCTGGCCATCAACGCGCATCTCGAAGCGCATGGCATGGAGCCGGTGGAAACCGACCTCGGCGAATACATCCTGCAACTGCGCGACGAACCGCCGAGCCATATCATCGCGCCGGCCTTCCATTTGAACCGGGAGGATTGGGAGGCGAGTTTTCGGCAGTCCCACACCGCATTGCCGGCGGATCGCAATTTCGCTGAACGGCGCGACATCATGGCCGAGGCGCGCGCCACTTTGCGCAGCAAGTTTCTGGCCGCCGATGTCGGTATCACCGGCGCGAATTTCCTGATTGCGGAGACCGGCTCCAGCGTCATCGTCACCAACGAGGGCAATGGCGACCTGACGCAGACCCTGCCGCGCGTGCATATCGCGCTGGCGTCGATCGAAAAGGTGGTTCCCACACTGGAAGACACCTGCACCTTCCTGCGCCTGCTGGCCCGCAGCGCCACCGGCCAGGACATGTCCGTCTACACCACCTTTTCCACCGGCGCCCGCCGCGCCGGCGACCTGGACGGGCCGGAGGAATACCACGTCGTGCTGGTCGATAACGGCCGCAGCGCGATGATGGGCACCGAGTTCCAGGAGATGCTGCGCTGCATCCGCTGCGCCGCCTGCATGAACCATTGCCCGGTCTATGGCGCGGTGGGCGGGCATAGCTATGGCTGGGTGTATCCGGGGCCGATGGGCAGCGTGCTGACGCCCACCTTGGTTGGCGTGGACAAGGCCGGGCACCTGCCCAATGCCAGCACCTTTTGCGGGCGCTGCGAAAGCGTCTGCCCGGTCAAAATCCCGCTGCCGAAAATGATGCGCCATTGGCGCGAGCGGGAGTTCGAACGCCACCTCTCGCCGCCCGTTGCGCGCCAGGCGCTGGGGCTGTGGGCGTGGTTCGCCAAGCGGCCTGGGATGTATCGCGCCGCGACGCGTGCGGGCACCTGGCTGTTGCGCCGCCTGGCGCGCGGGCGCGGGCGTTTCGCGTCGTTGCCACTGGCCGGCGGCTGGACCGCGGGGCGGGATTTGCCGGCGCCGCAGGGCGGCACCTTCATGGCGGAATATCTGCGGCGCAAAAGGGGAGGCGCGTGATGCAACAGCAACCCAACACCACGCTGGCATTGCTGCTGGATGGCATGCTGCTGCCGGGGCCGCTGGAGCTGAAGGTCGAACGCATCGAGGAAGCGCTGGACCGCCTGGAAGCCCTTTTGAAGCCCAAGCAATGAGCCGTGATGCCATCCTGAATGCGATCCGCCGCGGGCTGAAGCGCGGGCCTTTGCCGGCCGATCAGCGGGCCATGCTGGAATCGCGTTTGCACACGCATCCGCGCCACCTGGTGCCGGCGCGGGCGAAGGGAGCGCGCGGGGAATTGGTGGCGCGTTTTATCGCCAATGCCACGCGCGAATTCGCCACTGTCGCGCGCGTGCCGGACATGGCCGCGGTGCCTGGCGCGATCGCTGAGCACCTGGCGGCGAACAACCTGCCGACGCGCTTTGCCATGGCGCCGCACCCGGAATTGTTTGCGCTGCCTTGGGACACGCGGCCGATGCTGAAGCCGGAAGCGCGGCGTGCCGAAGCCTCGGACACGGTCACGCTGACGCATGGCTTCGCGGGTGTCGCGGAGACCGGCACGCTGATGCTGCCGGGTGTGCCGGAACGCCCGACCACGCTGAACCTGCTGCCCGAACAGGCGATGGTTGTGCTGCGTGCCAGCGCCATCGTGGGTGGCTTCGAGGATGCGTGGGACCATTTGCGCGCGCGGCATCGCGATGCGCTGACCGATGGCTTCATGCCGCGCAACGTGATGTTCGTGACCGGCCCCTCGCGCAGTGCGGATATTGAACAAACGCTGGAACTCGGTGCGCATGGCCCGCGGCAGTTGCACATCCTGCTGGTGGAAGACGACGCCGAGGCCGTGTAAGGCCGGCGCATGCGCCGCGCCCGCACATTGTCGGAGGAGGAACGCCACCTCTGGGCCGCTTACGCCCAGGCGGTGAAGCCATTGCGCGGGCGCGCGGCGTTGCCGGCGCCACCAGCGCCGCGCATCACGGTGACGCCGCCACCCGCGCCGCGTCCGCCACCGCCGCGCGCCACGCCCGCCACGGT
>JAAFHD010000124.1 GCA_013298245.1 Alphaproteobacteria bacterium | reverse complement strand
GCCAACCACGCTCGCCGCCCTGCTGCGCCGCCTGGACGCGGACCGCGCCGAAGGTCTCGCCTGGAGCGAGGGGCACTACGAACCCGGCATCGCCTCGGTGGCCGCGGCCATTCGCGACGGCGCGGGTGCGGTGGTCGCCGCGATCAATGTCAGCGGCCCGATCAGCAGTTTCCAAGGCCGCAGCGAGGCCATCGGCATCGCCCTGCGCGGCGCCGCGGCAGAGATTTCAGCGGCGATGGGTTGGACTGGCATCGAAGGACGCGCCGCATGAATCTGGGCTACGAGAACCGCGTCGCGGTCGTCACCGGGGGCACCTCCGGCATCGGGCTGGCCACCGCGAAATTGCTGGCCGCGGAGGGCGCGCGCGTGGCGGTCTGCGGCCGTGACGAAGCGCGGCTGGACGCGACGCGCAAGACCCTTGGCGAGGCCGCGCTGGTGATGCGCTGCGACGTGCTGGACGCCGCAGAAGTCGCGGCCTTCGCCGTTGCCGTCGCAGCCTGGGGTGGCGCTTGCGACCTGCTGGTCAACAATGCCGGCCAGGGCCGCGTCTCCACCTTCGGCACCACCGATGACAGCGCGTGGCGCGAGGAGTTGGAGCTGAAATTCTTCAGCCAGATCCATGTGATCCGCGCCTTCCGGCCGTTGCTGGAAAAGGCTGCAGCGCCTGCGATTGTCGGCGTGAATTCGCTGCTGGCAGTGCAGCCCGAGAAACACATGGTCGCGACTTCGGCCGCGCGCGCAGGCGTGCAAAGCCTGCTGAAATCCCTCGCCACCGAATTCGCACCACGCATCCGCGTCAACACCATCCTGTTGGGACTGGTCGACTCTGGCCAATGGCAGCGCCGCTTCGCCGCGCGCGAGGACCAGGCCATGACGCGCGACGAATGGTACGGCCGCCTGGCACGTGAAAAAGCCATCCCGCTGCAACGCCTGGGCGAGCCGGAAGAACCTGCACGCGCCATCCTCTTCCTCGGCTCCCCGGCCGCCTCCTACATCACGGGCGCGAGCCTCGAAGTGTCGGGCGGCGTGTCACGGCATATCTGAAAGATTGCGCTATGGACGGCACCTCCATCACCACCGAACAGACTGTGGGCGAGATCATCGCCAGCGCGCTGGCGGATATCGGTGTCACGCACGCCTTCGGCGTGATCTCGATCCACAACATGCCGATCCTGGACGCCATCGCACGCGAGGGCCGCATCACCTTCATCCCCGCGCGCGGAGAAGCGGGTGCGATGAACATGGCGGATGCGCATGCGCGCGTCTCGCGCACACTTGGCGTGTGCATCACCAGCACCGGCACGGCCGCCGGCAACGCGGCGGGCGCGCAGGTGGAAGCACTGTCCGCCGGCACGCCGCTGCTGCACATCACCACGCAGATCGACCGCCCCTTCATGGACCGCGACCGCGCCGCCATCCATGACGTGCCGCGCCAGCCGGACATGCTGAAGGCCATCAGCAAGGGCTACGTCCGCGTGTGGGAACCGCACCAGGCGCTGGATGCGCTGCTGGCCGCCGCGCGGCTGGCGATGTCGGCACCCAGCGGCCCCGTGGCGCTGGAAATCCCAATCGACGTGCAGCGCGTAAAGCTTACGCCACGCGGCATGCCGGCGCGTGTGGCGCCGTTGTTGGCAACACCCGACCCAGCCTTGCTGGACGAACTGGCCGCGATGCTGCGCGCCGCGCAACGCCCGCTGCTGTGGCTGGGCGGAGGCGCGCGTGGTGCTGCGGAAGCTGCCACCGCGCTGGTCGCGCGCGGCGTCGGCGCCGTGACCAGCACCAATGGCCGCGCCGTGGTGCCGGAAGATCATCCGCATAGCCTCGGTGCCTTCAACATGACGCCTGAGGCGCAGGCCATCTACGACCGCGCGGACCTGACGCTGGTCATCGGCTCACGCCTGCGCGGCAATGAGACGCGCAACAACACGATGCGGCTCGGCGCGCGCATCGCGCAGGTGGATGCGGATGCGACGCAGGCCGGGCGCAACCATCCGGTGGATTTTTTCGTCCCCGGCGATGCGCGGCTGGTGCTGGAAGGGCTGCTTGCGCGTCTGCCCGCATGGCTTGATACGGACGCCACGTTTCTGGCGGATATCGGCGCCGCGCGCACGGCTGGCGTGGCACGCCTGCTGAAAACGCTGGGGCCTTACGCGATCATCGCGCAGACCTTGTCTGACCGCGTGCGCCGCGGGCGCCATCCCTGGGTGCGTGACGTCACGATTTCCAACTCCACCTTCGGCAATCGCTTCGTGCAGTTGGCAGCGCCGCATCTGGGCGTGCACGCATTGGGCGGCGGCATCGGCCAGGGCATTGCGATGGGCATCGGCGCGGCGCTGGCCGGCGCAGACCGCGCGATTTGCCTGGTGGGCGATGGCGCTGCACAGCTTTCGTTGGGCGAACTCGCCACCGCGCAGGAAGCCCTGGCACCCGTCACCTTCGTGCTGATGAATGACGGCGGCTATGGCGTCATCCGCAACATCCAGGATGCGCAGTACGGCGGCCGACATGTTTATGCGAATATCCTCACCCCGGATTTCTCGCTGGTCTGCGCTGCCATCGGCATGCGCCATGCGCGTGTCTCCGCGGTGGCCGATTTCACAGCCGCACTGGATGCCACGCTCACCGCCGAAGGCCCCTGCATGGTCGAAGTGGATATGCGCGCGATCGGGCCCTTCGCCGAGTCCTTCGCAGGCCCCCCGGCGGGTGCTGCCGGCAGCGTGCGATGACGGAGCCGCGTCGCAGCCTGCGGGTGCAGCGCATGACCTGGGAAGCGCCCGGCGTGGTGTCGCTGGATCTGGTCGCGCCTGACGGCACCGCCCTGCCCGCGCCCGAACCTGGCGCGCATCTCGACCTGCATTTGTCCGGCGGCATAACGCGGCAATACTCGCTCTGTGGTGAGGCAGGCTGGCGCGTCGCGGTGCGCGAGATCCAAGCAGGCCAGGCCTCGCGCTTCATTCATCACGAGCTGCGACCGGGCGCGCTGATCGACGTCACCGGACCGCGCAACAATTTCCGCTTTGACGCCGCGCCGCGCTACCTCTTCATCGCCGGCGGCATCGGCATCACGCCGCTCTTGCCGATGCTGCGCGCAGCGACGCGCGCCGGCGCGACATGGGAGCTGCATCTGTGCACGCATGACGCCGATGCGCCGCTGATCGCCGAAGCACGTGCAGCCGGTGGTGTGGTGCATCACCACATCAGCACGCAGGGCACGCGGCTCGATGTCGCGTCACTTCTTGCAACGCCACGCGCCGACACGCTGGTCTATTGCTGCGGCCCTTCCGCGCTGATGCTGGCGGTCGAGCAGGCAGGCGCGCATTGGCCCGCGGGCAGCCTGCGTTTCGAATGGTTCGCCGCGCGCCCAGGTGCGACGGATGGCGCGCAGGACAGCTTCGAACTGGTCTGCGCCGCATCCGGCCATCGCGCCTTGGTGGGTGCGGGTGTCAGCGTGCTGGAAACGCTGCGCGGCTTTGGCCTCGATGTGCCATCATCATGCGAGCAAGGTGTCTGTGGCACCTGCGAATGCCGCGTGCTGGAAGGCAGCGTGGACCATCGCGACAGCATTCTGTCCGCCGCCGAACGCGCGGAGGGACGCCTGATGATGACCTGTGTTTCGCGCGCGGCCACGCCGCGCCTCGTGCTCGATATCTGAGGAAGGAGGACGCCATGCCCAGCTACGCATTTCCGGCTCTCGACCCGCATCAATCCCGCCTGCGCGAACCGACGGAATGGGAGATGCAACTCTCCGCCGCGATGGAAGTCGCCTTCGGCGCGGGGCACTACGAATTGCCCGCGCTGGTAGTCGCGCTGAACGCATCGCGCGTGCGACCACGCGACGGCGGCGCCTGGACCGAAGCGAACTTCACCGCGCTGATGCGCGAACTGGGAGAGTGACCATGTCCGCCTCCACGCTCACGCGCCCGACCACGCAACCGACCGACCAGGAGGTGCATGCGCATCTGCTGACGGGCCTGCGCAACCGTTGGTATCCGGTGCTGCCGGGCCGCTATGTTGAACGCGGCGGCAAGCCCGTCGGCATCACGCGGCTGACCGAGAAACTGGTGCTGTGGCGCGACAGCCAGGGCCGCGTAAACGTGCAGACTGATCGCTGCCCGCATCGCGCGGTGCCGCTGTCGAAGGGCATCAACGAGGGCGACCGGCTGCGCTGCAACTACCACGGCGTGGAAGTGGCGCCCGATGGCACGGTGCTGTCCGTGCCAGGCCAGCCAGGGTGCCCGCTGGAGGGCAAGCGCGCGGTGAAGACCTGGCCCAGCCAGGAAGCCGCGGGCGCGATCTGGGTGTGGTTCGGTGATGCGTTGAATACCGACGCGCCGGTGCTGAACCTGCCTACGGAACTGGCCGCGCCCGACTACGCGAATTTCTGCTGCCACGCCGATTGGCGCGCCAATTGGCGCTACGTCTACGACAACCTGATGGACCCGATGCACGGGACCTTCCTGCACGCCAATTCTCATACGATGTTCCAGGGCGACACCACGGCGGTGTTCCAGACGCGCGACACGGACAAAGGCTTCTTCTTCGAGAAGTGCTCCCAGCGCGATGTGAATTTCGACTGGAGCGAATTCCTGGATGACAGCGCGTTGTTCGTGCGGCTGGAAATTCCCTATCCGAAGACCGGCGGGCCTGGCGGGAATTTCGGCATCGTCTCGGTCATCACGCCGGTCGATGAGACGAACAGCGCCTGCTTCTTCTGGCGCTTCCGGCGTGTGACGGGATGGCAGCGCGATGTGTGGCGATTTCTGTACCGCACGCGGCTGGAACCACGGCATTGGCAGGTGCTGGAACAGGACCGCGAGATGATGGATGGCTGCGGCCTGGGCCTCGAGAAACACGAAACACTCTACCAGCATGATGCGGGCCTGATCCGCCTACGCCGCTATCTGGCGCGCGAGGCACGCGGGCACCTGGCGGCGCTGCGCGAGGCCGGACGCGGATGAAGCGGCGCGCGCTTCTGGCCGCCTGCGCGGCACCCGCGCTGGCGCGCGCGGAACTGACGCGCAGGCCGATCACCATCATCGTGCCGTCCGCTGCCGGCGGGCCGGTGGACCTGCTGGCGCGCATGCTGGCGCAGGGCTTCCAGGGTCTGGGCGCGGGCAGCGCGGTGGTAGAAAACCGCACCGGTGGCGCAGGCAATATCGCGATCGACCTGGTGCGCCGCGCGCCCGCGGATGGCGCGACCATGCTGCTGATTCCGGCCGGCAACCTGACCATCAACCCGACGCTTCTTCGCAACCTGAACCTGGATATCGAGCGTGACTTCGCTCCCGTCTCCGTGCTCGCCACCACGCCCAATGTGGTGCTGGCCGGGCCAGCCTTGGCGGCGCGTGATATCGCGGGATTGGTCGCGGCGGCACGCGCAGCGCCGGGGCGCATCAGCTATGGTTCCTCCGGCGTTGGCGGGCAGCTGCACCTGCTGATGGAGCTGTTCCGCGCGCAGGCCGGCATCGATATCCAGCACGTTCCCTATCGTGGCACCACGCCTGCGTTGTCGGATCTGCTGGCGGGGCGCATCGAGTTGCTGTCCTCCAACCTGCCGGTCGCGCTGCCGGTGGTGCGGGATGGGCGGGCGCGTGCGCTGGCCATCACCACGCCCGCGCGCAGCCCCTTCCTGCCAGATGTGCCGACCATGCAGGAGGCGGGTTTCGCCGGCTTCGACGTGACCAGCTGGTACGGGCTGGTGGTGCCGCGCGCGACGCCCGCGCCAGTGGTGGAAGCCATCACCGCCGCATCCGAACGCGTATTGCGCGCGTCCGAGAATGCGCCGGCGCTCGCCGCGCAGGGTCTCGACATTCTGTGCGAACCGCCCGCGGTCTTCACCGCGCGGCTGCGGCGCGAAACCACGCTCTGGGCACAGGTGATCCGCGAGCGCGGCATCACCGCCGAATGAAGGAAAACGACATGTCATTCACTGGGCTGGAAAGCGTCATCTTCGGCGTGCCCGATATGGCGGAAGCGCAGCGTTTCTGCCGCGATTGGGGCCTGACGGAGACGCCCGAGGCAGGGGTGTTCGAAACCCTCGATGGCGGGCGCGTCGTGCTGCGTGATGCGGCAACACCAGGCCTGCCCGCGGGCGTCGATACGGTGCGCGAAGTGGTGTGGGGTGTGCCCGACCAGGCAGCACTGGATGCGCTCCGCGCGCGGCTGCCGCTGGATGCTGCTGGGCGCATCCGGGACCCCAACGGGCTGCCCATGTCCTTCGCCGTCACACGCCGTCGCAAGGTGGTGGCGAAGCCCACGCTGCCCAATGCGCCGGGTGCTGAGAATCGCATCAACCAGCGCTCGCCTGTCTACACCGAGGCACGCCCGATCAAGCTCGGGCATCTCGTGCTGTTTGCCGCCGATTTCGCCGCGATGCGCACCTTCTACGAAGACACGCTGGGCTTCATCCTGTCGGACGAATATCCGGGCCACGGCGCATTCCTGCGCTGCGCGCCGCGCGGCGAGCACCACAATGTCTTCCTGCTGAACCGCCCCGGAAAGCCCGGCATCAACCATGTCGCCTTCACGCTGACCGACCTGCACGAGGTGATCGGCGGCGGCATTGCCATGGCGCAGAAGGGTTGGAAGACCGAAATCGGGCCAGGCCGCCACCCGATCTCATCCGCGTATTTCTGGTACTTCCACAACCCGCTCGGCCCGCCGCTGGAATACTACGCGGATGATGATGTCTGCACCGAGGATTGGGTGCCGCAGCAATTCGCGCGCAAGCCGGAACTCTTTGCCGAATGGGCGGTCGCCGGCGGCATCGATGGCACCTCGCGCCGGCAGGTGGTGGCGCAGGACAATTCAGGGCGCGGCCACGCATGACGCCGTTGTTGTGCCGCATGCTGGCGGCCGCGGCACACCGGCGCGCCAGCGGCCAAGTGCCGGCCGTGCTGCACAATCTGTGGTCTGGAGAGACGCACGAATTCCGTGCCGATTCCGCAGGCTTCACCGATGCGGAAACCGGCCAGCGCGCGATGGTGCTGGGCGATGACCTGGTCGCGGTGGGCGGCATCGATCTGCGCATCACCGCGATCGATGATGTGGCCTTCGCCGCCCGCATCGAACCATCAGGCGAAAGCGTGACGGGGCGTGCCGGCGGTGGCACTTCCGTCACGCTGCATCATGGCGCGGCGTTCCACCAATACGCGGTCGGTCAGGCCGCCGCGTAGCGCACTGCTTCGGGCAGCGCATCGCCCACCACCACCCAGGCGGTGACCGGCGTATGCCCCGCATTGCGGAACCAATGCGCGCGGCCGGCGGGGTTCAGCACCAGGTCGCGCGGGCCCAATTCCATCTCGGCGCGCGCACCGGCTTCTTCCCAGCCCACGGTCAGCGCGCCTTCCAGCACCATGAACGCGTCCTCTACGTCGCGGGTGAAGGCGCGCACGGCGCAACCGGGCGGGATGGTCCACATTTCCTTGCGGCAGGTGTCGCTTTCGACGCCGCCGGGGCCGACATAGATGCGGCGTTCGAAGCCCGCGTCTTCATGCACGCGCGCAGCTTCGGCGTGACGCACGACGCAGCGCGCCATGTGGCGTTGCAGCGGGTGCGCGCCGTTCGCGTCCATGCCGATGGTGTGGCCTGGGGCGGCGCCGAATGCGCGCGCCAGCACCGGGTCCACGCCGAGCTTCGGGTGGTAGAGATATCGCGGCGGTTGCGGCTTGCCGACATCGACGCTGATCGACATCAGCACCGGTTCCACGCCGTCATTGCGGAAGCCATGGCCGATGTCGCGCGCGTTCAGGATCATGTCCTTCGGGCCGAGGCGGACTTCCACCACCTCGCCTTCCTGTTCCCAGCCCACGGTCAGCACGCCGTTGATGATGAGGAAACTCTCCTCGATCTCATGCGCGTGGCAGGCGGCGTAGTGGCCCACGGGCTTGTGGATCAGGCTGACGGTGAAGTGCTGTGGTGCGAGCGTGCCAACTTCGCCCACCTTCGGTGAACCACCGGCGCCGACATAGCGCATCTGCGCGCGCGCCAGCTCCGGAAAGCCACGGTTGGAGGGGAAGGCGTCCCAGTCAAAAACCTTGTCCGTGTGGCGCACGATATTGGCGCGCAGCGCGGCGACGGGGGGCGGTGTGATGGCGTTCATGGCGTCCTCCTTGCGGTGGAGAATGCGTAGCGGGCCGCGCACCGTGACGCTACGCTGCGTTTTATGGGCAAAACACTCGATGATGACCGATACCTGGTACCGGGCCTGGTGCGCGCCATCGCCATGCTGGAATCCTTCGACACTGCGGGTGGCGCGCTGGGTCTGTCGGAGCTGGCGCGCGCCATGAGCACCACGCGTTCGGCCGCGTTTCGCCTGGCCTATACGCTGACCGAGCTGGGGCTGTTGCGGCAGGATCGGGTCACCCGTGCCTACAGCATTGGTCCGGGCACGGCGGCGCTAGGCGCGCGCTATGGCGGCGATCGTGCGCTGATCAACGCAGGACTGCCGGTGCTGGAAGCGCTGCGCGACGACACCGGATTGGCAGCCCAGCTTGGCGTGCTGGAGGGTGCGGACGTCACCTATCTGCTGCGCCTGGCGGGCGTGCATGCGGCATCGGGCTTCATCCGCGCGGGCATGCGCCTGCCGGCTGCGTCCACCGCGATGGGGCGCGTGCTGCTGGCCGCCATGCCGGATGCCGCGCTGCGCGATTGGCACGCACAAGTCGCACCGCGCCGCCTGCCATGGCCGGCCATCGCGTCACGCGCGGCACAAGACGCGGTGCGCGGATTTGTCATTCACCTGGGAGAATTCCAGCGCGGCATCGGCAGTGTCGCGGTGCCGTTGCGGGCGGGGGTGGCGCTCAGTCTCGCCGGCCCCGTCGCGGCGATTCGCCGCGACGGTGAAGGGTTGGCGCGGCGCCTGATCGGCGCCGCGTCGGATATCACGCGCTTTCGTAGAGACGCGTCAGGCTGAATTCGCGGTGGCCCAGCAATTCGGCCGCCGTCAGTTCGCCATCGGCGGTGCGCAGCATGCAGTCCAGCAGTGCCTCGCCCGCGTCGTCCATGTTCATCCGCTTCTGCACCAGGCCCGTCACGTCCACGTCGATATGCTCGGACATGGTGCGCTGCGTGCGCGGGTTCGCGGTGATCTTGATCACCG
>JAAFHD010000123.1:7037-9105 GCA_013298245.1 Alphaproteobacteria bacterium | reverse complement strand
ACCAAGGGCCGGGAGGCCCCTGGACCCCGGGTTATGGCAGGGTTTGGGGAGGGGGCAGCGTGCGCCCTTCCCGCCAGTACCGCCCTTGATGCCCCCTCCCCAAACCCTGCCAAGACTCATGGTTTCCAAAGGCCTTTCGGCCTTTGGTGGGGTGAGGTTTGGAGAGGGGCAAAGCCCCTCTCCAAGGACCACCCTCGCCATCCTTCTCGCGTTGCTTCTCAGCATGGCCCCGGCCTGGGCCGCGTTTCTGCCGGGGGATCGTCTGGCGGACCCTGCGGCCGAGGCGCGGGCGCAGGCGTTGGGGCGTGAGGTGCGGTGCATGGTGTGTCAGGGGCAGTCGATTGAGGACAGTGAGGCTGATCTGGCGCGGGATTTGCGGCGTCTCATCCGGGAGCGGATGGAGGCGGGGGATGGTGATGTGGCCATTCGGTCGTTCTTGCATGCGCGGTATGGGGATTTCGTGTTGTTGCGGCCGCCGTTTTCGGTGTTCACCTTGGTGTTGTGGATGACGCCGTTGTTGGCGTTGATGGTGGGTTTGGCGATCATTGTCGGGCGCAGGCGGCGTGTGGCGACGGGGCCGCAGCCGTTGACGGCGGAGGAGCGTGCGGCGTTGGAGAGGATCACGCGCGGCTCATGACCTGGTTGTTCATATTGGCCTTGGCGGCGTTGTTGATGTTGCCGTTGTTGCCGTTGTTGCGGGGCGATGTGTCGGCGCGGGATCGGGCGGCGGCGGATCGGGCGTTGTTCCAGTCGCAATTGGCGGAGTTGGAGCGGGAATTGGCGTCGGGGCGCATGAGTGAGGCTGCGCATCGGGATGCGGTGGTGGAGGTGCAGCGGCGGTTGTTGGCCTCGCCGGCGCCGGAGGAATCGCGGAGTGGTGCGCGGGCGCCGGTGATTGCGGCGTTGGTGGCGTTGCCGTTGTTTGGCGTGGGTTTCTATGCGTTGCGCGGGGAGCCGAATTTGCCGTCCGCCAGCCTGGATGTGCGGCAGGCGGAGGGCACGCGCGATGAGTTGCTGATCCAGCAATTGCGCAGCCGCATTGCCACGATGACGGATGGCGAAGTGCGCCGGCAGGGCTGGATTTTGCTGGGCAATGCGGAGCGCAGCCGGGGGCGTCGGGCCGAGGCAGCGGCGGCGTATCGGGAAGCGCTGGCGGCCGGTTTTGATGTGGAGTTGGCGGCCGAGTTGTCCGAGGTTCTGTTGGACATGGGCGACAATGCCGCGGCGCAGGCGATGATTGCGCGGGCGTTGGAGCAGCAGCCGCAGAACCCGCGTTTGCGTTTCCTGGTGGGGTTGGTGGAACAGGCGGCAGGCCGGCCTGCGATGGCGCGCGCGGCTTGGCAGGCGCTGCTGGAAGACACGCCACCGAATGCGCCTTGGCGCGCCATGTTGGAAGGCCGGCTGCGCAACATGCAGTGACGCGATAGACGGCGCCGCTGGTCACGATAGGCCGCACCCATCTGGCCCGAATCCCGCGGCGCGCTATTTCGGCGCCGCAGGAGGAAAAGCCCGCATGGCACGTAGCACACGCCCCACCGATCCGCTGTTCCAGCACCAATGGTTTCTTGAAGCATCCAACCCGCGCATCGCCTTGACCGGCCAGGATCTCGACCTGCCGCGCGCCTGGGCCGACTACTCCGGCCGCGGCGTGAAGGTGGCGGTGGTCGAGCCCGGCAATGTGCAGCCTGACCACCCGGACCTGGCGGCGCCCGTGCAGGCGTTGCGCTTCACGCCTGCGGCCACGCCGGGCGAACTCGCCAATGATGATCATGCGACGGGTGTGGCCGGCATCATCACCGCGCGCTGGAACCAGGTCGGCGGCGCCGGCATCGCGCCCGATGCGGCGCTGTATTCTTTCGGCTGGGAGGGTGGTGCGACGCTCGCTTCCCGCGCGGCCGCGCTGGCGGCGGCGCATAACGCGGGTGCGGATGTGGTCAACAATTCCTGGGGGCTGCCGGCCAACGCCATCCGCAACAACCCCAATCTGTCCGATCGGCCGATCATCGATGAACTCGCCCGGCTCGCTTCCTTCGGGCGCGATGGGCTGGGCAGCATCATCACCTGGGCC
>JAAFHD010000123.1:0-7027 GCA_013298245.1 Alphaproteobacteria bacterium | reverse complement strand
GCGCGGATGGCGGGTTGGATGGCGCCTCGGCCAGTCGCTACGTCATCGCGGTGGGTGCGGCGGACAGCAATGGCGCCGGGTCGGCCTATTCGACGACGGGCGCCAATATCCTGGTCGGTGCCTATGGCGGCGCGTCGCGCCCGCAGGCGACCGACCGTCCCGGCAACGGTATTCTCACCACAGACCTGACCGGCAGCGCCGGTTTCAACACCAATGCCGATGGCGACTACAATTACGGCTTCAACGGCACATCGGCGGCCGCACCGCAGGTGGCCGGGATCGCCGCGCTGATGCTGCAGGCCAATCCGGGCCTGGGTTATCGCGACGTGCATGCCATCCTGGCCGCGACGGCGCGCGTGCCCGAACCCGGCGCCAATCTGCGCGACATGGTGGTGGGCGGGCGCGACTGGAATGGCGGCGCCAGGCTCTACACGACCGACCTCGGCTTCGGCATCGCTGACGCGCATGGCGCGGTGCGCGTGGCCGAGGCGATGCGCGCCACCGGCTGGGTCGCGCGCACCGAGGAAAACCTCGACATGCAGCTCATCACTGGGCGCGCCTTCGGCAATACGCTGACCTTCCGCAGCAGCGGCGAGTTTGCCGTGGAGCGGGTGGAACTCAGCCTGCAAGGCGCGGCCTTCAACCTCGGCACGACCTCGCTGGAGCTGCGCGCACCCAGTGGCAACGGCATTGTCGAAAAACTCGACCTGCTGGAAAAGCCGCGCGCCGTCCTGGGCCAGACCCTGCCGGCCGAGGGCTACACCTGGCAGACGCCGGCCTTCTGGGGCGTGCAGACGGCCGGCACCTGGCAGTTGACCTTCAACAACACGCTGGACCGCACCGACATCAGCAGCGCCGTGCTGCGCATCTACGGCAAAGACCAGCCCGCCGAGACCATGCACTGGCTGACCGATGATATCGGCTGGTTGGCCGATCTGGGCGGGCGCGGCCTGTCGCAGACCAGTGCCGCGCCTGCGCTGATCAATGGCGCGGCACTGACGGGCGCGCTGCGGCTGGACTTCAACGCGACCAGCCAGACGGTCGCCGGGCGGGTGTTGAACAACGCGCCGGACCTGCCGTTCAAGGATGCCTGGGGCGGCGATGGCGATGACCGCTTCATCGGCAATGCCGAGGCCAACATCTTCTACGGCGGGCGCGGGGCGAACCAGATCAGCGGTGGCGATGGCGTGGACACCGCCGCCTATCTGGGCAGCCGCGCGCTGCATCATGTGTTCCAGACCCAGGCCGGCACGCTGGTGCTGGGCCGCGATGGGCGCGACCAGTTGGATGGCGTGGAGCGCCTGCGCTTCGCCGACAGCACGATCGCGGCTGGCGATGCGACGGATGCGGCCTTCGTCGCGGCCGCCTTCTATGGCGCGCTGCTGGAACGCCGGCCGGACCGCGCCGGTTTCGACTGGTGGCAGGCCGCGCTGAATGAGGGCGTGGCCCGCGATGCGATGGATTTGCGCGGCGTGGCGAATGGCTTCCTGAACAGCATGGAATTCGCCGCCATGCATGGCCAGCTGACCAACGCGCAGTTCGTGGAGATGCTCTACGAGGGCTTCTTCGGCCGCACGGGCGATGCGCCGGGCGTTGCGCATTGGAATGCCGCGCTGGCCGCGGGCGCGTCGCGCGCGGATGTCATCGCGGGCTTCGTGCTGGCGGATGAATTCCAGACCACCGCCATGGCCCGCCTGGCGCAGGAAGCGGCGAACTGGGTGCTGTAGTTGCCGCCCTCCGCCGCGCGACGCATTCTGCGCGCCGGAGGAACCGCCCATGAACCGTCGCACCACCCTGCTGGCAGCGCCCGCGCTGCTGGCCATGCCGTCTGCCCGTGCCGCCACGCCCGCGCAGGAGGGGTTGATCCAGGGCTTCTCGCCGTCTCGCCTGGCGCGCTTCCGCCCCGCCATGGCGCGCGAGATCGAGCGCCAGACTTTCGCCGGCGCCATCACCCATATCCAGCGGCGCGGCGAGGTCGTGCACAGCGAAATCCACGGCCATCTGGACCCTGCGCGCACGCGTGCGATGCGCCCTGATGCGCTGTTCCTGCTGGCCAGCATGACCAAGCCCATCACCAGCGTGATGGCGATGATGCTGGTGGAAGAGGGCGTGATTGCACTGCGTGACCCGATCGGGGTGCACCTGCCCGAATTGCGCGCGCTGCAACTGGAAGTGCGGCGCCCCGGCGCCGAGCCGGAACTGGTCGCACCCGCCGCGCAGCCCACGGTGCAGGACCTGCTGCGCCACACCAGCGGCCACATCTATGCCGCCAGCGCACCGGCCGGCAGCCGCATCGGCCGCATGCAGGCGGAACTGGATATCGAACAGCGCAACGCGCCCATGACCACCGCGGATTTCCTGCGGCATCTGGCGACCATCCCGCTGGCGCACGCGCCTTCCAGCACCTTCCATTATTCCATCTGCACCGACATCCTGGGCGTGCTGTGCGAACGTGCCACGCGCACGCGCTTCGACCGCCTGGTGAAGACCCGCATCCTGGACCCGCTGGGCATGGCCGACACCGCCTGGTTCGTGCGCCAGCCCGACATGGCGCGCGTGGCGATGGGCATGCCGAATGACCCGCTGGTGGCGCAGATGTGGGCCAGCTATCGCATCGACCAGGACCCGGGCGACACGGCGTATTTCAAGGGCGGCGCGGGCATGGTCTCGACCACTGCGGATTACGCGAAATTCTGCCAGATGATCCTGGATGGCGGGCGCGGGAATGGCGTGCGTTTGCTGTCGCCGGCGACGGTGCGCTTCATGCTGTCGGACCACACGCTGGGCATGGCCGGCAGCACGGCGGCCAGCACCGGGCCGGGCTATGGTTTCGGGCTTGGCTTCGCGGTGCGCCGGCAGGAGGGCATGGGCGTGGCGCCCGGCACCGTCGGCGATGCGATGTGGGCGGGCGCCTGGGGCGTGTCCTTCACCATCGACCCGCAGAACCAGCTTTTTGGGATGCTGATGGCCAATGCGCCGACGCCGCGCGTGCACACGCGCATGCTGTTCAAGAACCTGATGTATGGGGCGTTGGTGGGGTGAGTTGGCGGCAAGGCGCAGGCGCTGGGCGTCGCTGCGTTCTTGGGATTCTTGGCGCGGCGCTGCCCGCGTGCGGCGCCCAGGCGCAGCTCTATCCGTCGCAGGCGCGTGGTTCATTCAGGGACGGCGCATACGGCTCGGAATTCGTTCTGGCCGTCGTGATTCTGCTGGCAGTGGTGATCGGTGCCATCGAGTTCGTGCGCCGCCGCCGCGCACGCCAGCAGGACAGCACAAAGCCAGACGACATCAAGCGCGGTTGAAGCGCTCGCGTCCCCTCGGCGTCACCCCAAACGCCGCACGATACGCAGCGCCAAACGCCGGCGCACTGGCATAGCCCACACGCGCCGCGACACGCGCCGGCGGCATGCCATCGGCCAGCATTGCCGCCGCTTCCGCCAGCCGCAGCGCCTGGCGCCAGGCGGCGAAGGACAGGCCGGTTTCGCGCCGGAACAACCGCGCCAGGTTGCGCGGGCTGGCGGCGCAAAGGGGTGCCCATTCTTCCAATGTGCGCGCATCCGCGGGGTCGGCGCGCAGCGCATCGGCCAGGCGCAACAGCCGCGCATCGCGCGGCGCCGGCACCGACAATGGCAGCCGCGGCGCCGCGCGCAATTCCGCCAGGATCAACGCCACCAGATGCGGCCCGCGCCCCGCCGGGTCCCAGGCCACAGGCTCCGCGCAGGTCGCCAGCACCAATTCGCGCAGCAGCGCCGAGACCGGCAGCGCCGCCGCATGCGCAGGGCCCGCCGCCGCCGCGTCCTCTCGCAGGAACAGCGCGCGCATTTGCACCGCGCCTGGCATGCACACCCGATGCTGCGCGCCCGCCGGCACCCACAGCGCGCGCGTGGCGGGCACGATCCACAGCGCGGCCTCGGTCTCCACGCGCATGGCGCCGCTGACGGCGTACAAAAGCTGCGCCCGCGCATGGCTGTGCCAGCCAGTGTCATGCCCCGCGACATAGTCCTGCGCGAAGCCCGCCAGCGGCCGGTCCACCCGTTCCTGCGGGAAGTTCCGCGCTTGGCCGTTTCGCGACATGATCTGGCCTGACGACGCCATGCGGCCAGCGTAAGCTTTTCCGCACCAGGAAGGAAACACGGATGTCAGCCGTCACGCGCCAAGTGGTTCTGATCAATACCGCGCATATGTTCACGCATTACTCGCTGCTGATCCTGGCCACCGCCACGCTGGCCATGGTGCACCAGGACCCGGCGCGTTTTGGCGGCGATTACGGCGCGCTGATCGCGATCGGTACCGGCATGTTCGTGGCCTATGGGTTGCTCGCGCTGCCGATGGGGTGGTTGCAGGAAAGGCTCGCCCGCAAGGCGCTGATGGTGGCCTATTTCCTGGGCTCCGGCTTCGGCATGGTGATGGCGGGCACCGCGGGCAGCGGCTTCGCGCTCGGCGCGTGGCTTGGTGTGATGGGCGCGTTTTCCGCCATCTATCACCCCATCGGCACCGCCATCATCGTCGAGGCCGCGGGTGACCGTGTGGGCCGCGCCGTCGGCATCAATGGTGTCTTTGGCAATCTGGGCGTGGCGCTGGCGCCGCTGGCGACAGGGTTGATCGCCTGGAAGCTGGGCTGGCAATGGGCCTTCATCATCCCGGGCCTGCTCTGCATGGCCTGCGGCCTGGTCTATCTGCGCGAACCGGCCTTCGACGGCAGCAAGCTGAAAAGCGCCAAACCCTTCGCGCCCATCCCGCCCGCGCTGGTGCGTCGCGCGGTCATCGTGCTGATGCTGATCGCGATGGTCTCGGGCCTGGTGTTCAACGCCTTCACCATCCTGATTCCGAAGCTGATGGAAGAGCGCCTGACCGGCAATCCAGACCTGCTGCCCGTGGTGGCGATGTTGGCCTTCCTGGTGACCATCTGCGGCGGCATCACGCAATACACCGTGGGCAATCTGATCGACCGGCACACGCTGAAATCGGTCTTCATGCCGATGGCCTTCGCGCTGGTGCCCAGCCTGCTGGCGCTGTCCTTCCTGGAAGGCTGGCTGGTGCTGCCCTTCGCCGCGATCGTCGCAGCAACCATCTTCGGCCAGGTCACGGTGAATGAGACGATGACCGCGCGATACGTCGCACCCGCCTTGCGCGCGAAGCTGTATTCCGTGCGCTTCACCGTGGGCTTCATGGGTGCGGCGGCGGCGTCTCCGCTGGTGGGGCTGCTGCACCAGGCAAGCGGCAGCATCGCGCTGGCGATGATCGTGCTGGCCGCAGTCGCCGCTGTCACGCTGGCCTGCGCCCTGGCCTTCCCCAACCGCCCGGAAGAACTGCAACCCGAAACCTGGTCACGCGCGCCCGAATGGGGCGCGCCGATGAAACCGGCGGAGTGATGTTTGCACCGCGCGTTGCGTGGCGGTAAAGCGCGCGCAATGCTCGGGAGAACGTCCATGTATCGCCGCACGCTGCTTGCCCTGCCCGCTTTGGCCGCGCCCGCGCTGGCGCAGCCTGCGGGCTGGCCGGACCGCACCATCAGTTTCATCTCGCCCTTCCTGCCGGGCGGTTCGACCGACATCGTCGCGCGCATCATGGCCGACCGCGTGGCACCGCGCCTGGGCAACAATGCGCGCATCATCGTGGAAAACCGTGCCGGTGCCGGTGGGTCGCTCGGGTCCGACTGGGTGCGGCAGCGCGCGCCGGATGGCTTCACCTGGCTGCTGGCCAGCGCGTCCAGCCACGGCACCAACCCCGCCGCCATCCCGCACCAGACGCCGTATGATGCGGTGAACGACTTCACGCATCTGGCGGTGCTGGGCGATGCGCCGATGGTGCTGGCGGTGCCCGGCAATTCGCGCTTCCGCACCGCGCAGGAACTATTCGAATTCGGCCGCGCCAACCCCGGCCGGCTGTCCTGGGGCACGTCGGGTGCCGGCGGCATCGGGCATTTGACGGGCGAGTTCATGCGCTTCCGCGCCGGTGGTTTCCAGGCGGAATTCGTGCCCTATCGCGGTGGTTCGCAAGTGCAGGAAGCGTTGGCGAAGGGCGAGGTGGATTACGCGCTGGAAGTGCTGGCGAGTTCCGCGCCGGGGTTGCGTGAGGGCCATGCGCGCGGCCTGGCGGTGACCGCCGCGCAGCGCCATGCGCTGTTCCCCAATATCCCCACCATGCATGAAGCGGGGCTCGAGAATTTCCGCATGGCGACGTGGAACATCATCAGCGCGCCGCGCGGGATGGATGCGGGCCTGGCGCGCCACATCAGCGCCGCCATCAACGACGTGCTGCGCGATGCGGTGGCGGCGCAGCGGCTTGCGACCGCCGGGCTGGATGTGAAGCCAGACTCCACCCCCGACAGCACGCGGCAATTCGTGGCCGACCAGGTGGCGCTGTTCCGCGATGTCGTGCAGCAGACGGGGTTGCGGCTGGGGCGGTAACGAAAGCGCGATAGACGTTGCGCTTGCGGCAAGGCCTGTCGGTGTGGTGATGTTGCGCTGTTGAACAACGCGGCAAAGCCGCTCGAGGACATCATGATCCGCAAATTCGCCCTGCCTATGTTGCTGGTTGGTGCGCTGCTCGGCACCACCGCGTGCAATCCTTATGACCCCGCGTCGCGTGGTGCGGGCGGTGCGCTGATCGGCGCGGGCAGCGGCGCCGCGCTGGGTGCAATTGCCGGCGGCGGGCGCGGTGCTGCCATTGGCGCCATCGCTGGCGGCCTGGTGGGCGGTGCGGCCGGTGTGGCCACCACGCCGACGCCGCAGCCGGTCTTTGGCGGCCCGCCGCCGGGCGCCTACAAGTAAGTCGCGATCCATCGCGATGCGGGGCGCCGGCCAGCGATGGCCGGCGCTTTTTTGTGCGCGGGATTGTGGCGGCCCGCCATCATCGCCACGGCGCCGCCGCCATCGCCTTCAACATACCTTGGCGACGCCCTTCGGCCGACAAGGGCGGTCTGCATATTCCTCCTCGCATCCAGCCCTACAGGAGGAAATGATGCAAAACTTCTCCCGGATTTCCCTCGCCACCCTGATGCTGATGGGCCTGTCGGCCCCGCTGATGG
>JAAFHD010000122.1:3762-9157 GCA_013298245.1 Alphaproteobacteria bacterium | reverse complement strand
GCCAGCGTGATCAGGCACACATCGCACTTGCCCGCCTTGATCATGTCGGCCGCGTGGCCGACGTGAATCACATAGGACGAACCGCCGGTTTCCGTGCTGTCGATATAGCGCAGATTGCGCAGATTCATGTGCTCGACCATGGACAGGCCGCCCATGCCGGGCGCGTCACCGGCGCACAAATAACCGTCGATGTCGTCGACCGAGAGGCCGGCATCCTGCAGCGCGCCATAGGCCACTTCGGCGTGCAGCTGGGCGGTGGATTTATCCTCCGCCTTGCGGGTCGGGTGATCGAAGGCGCCGACGATAAAGGCGTTGGTCATGGTGATGGCCTCATGTGCCGTTTCTCCCTTGGGTGGTCGCAGGGTCGGGCGGTTGTGCGGTCGCGTCAACCGGGTAGCCTGCCGCCGCGAAGGAGCATCCCATGCCCGAATCCGACACGCCATTGGCCGAGGCGCTGGCCGTGCTTGACCGCCATCTTCTCGCACTGAACGCGCAGGATGCGGCCGCACTCGCCGACACGCTGCACTTCCCACATTTCCGCCTGGCCGGCGGGCGCATGCAGCGCTGGGATACGCCTGCCACCTACCTCGATGATTTCCGCGCGCGCGCCGGCGATGGCTGGGCCTATACCGTCTGGAACAGCCGCGAGCCGATCGCCACCAGCGATGACAAGGTGCATCTGGACGTGACCTTCACCCGCTACCGCGCGGATGGCTCCGCGCTGGGGCAATTCCGTTCACTCTGGGTCCTGTCGCGGCTCGATGGCCGTTGGGCCGCGCAGCTGCGTTCGAGCTTCGCGGCATGATCGCCCGCCGCGCCCTGCTGCCGCTGATCGCAGCCCCCGCGATGGCGCAGTCGCGGCCGGTGCGGCTGGTCGTGCCCTATGCGCCCGGCGGCACCACCGACCTCGCCGCCCGCGCACTGGCGCCCGCCATGTCGGACGCGCTGGGCCAGGTCATCGTGGTGGAAAACCGCCCAGGTGCGAGCGGCATCATCGGCATGGAAGCGGTGATGCGCGCGCCGCCCGATGGCACCACGCTGGTCATGGCCGCCGACACCGCGGTGTACCAACCGCTGTTGCGCCCGCAGCCGCCCTATGACGCACGACGCGACTTCGCACCGATCGGCATCGCGGTGGTGCAACCGCTGGTCATGGCGGCGCATCCGGGGCTTGGCGTGACATCGCTGGCCGGGCTGATCGCGCTCGCGCGGCAGCGTGCGGAGCCGATGCATTATGCCGTCTCGGGCCTTGGCGGATCGCATCACCTGGCCGGTGCGCTGTTGGCGGAAATGGCAGGCATTCGACTCTCGCCCGTGGCTTATCGCGGCGGCGGCCCGGCCGTTGTGGACCTGGTGGCCGGCACGGTGCCGCTGGCGATGCTGGGCTCAGGCCCCGTTGTGCCGCATGCGCGCGATGGCCGGGTGAGGCTGCTGGCGGTGACATCGGCCAGGCGCTCGCCCAGCCTGCCGGATGTGCCGGCCGCGGCCGAAACACCGGGCCTTGAGAACCTCGCCGTCGAGCAATGGTTCGGCATGCTGGCGCCCCGCACGACACCGCAGGCCAGCATCGCGCGCCTGCAAGCGGCCATGGCCGGCGCGCTGTCGCAGCCGCCCATCCGCCGTGCCTTGGCGGAGCTTGCGGTCGATGCGGTGGGCGGCACGCCCGAGGATTTCGCACAACGCATCGAGGCCGAGGCGCGCATCTGGATCGACGCCGCGCGCAGGCTGGGCATCACCGAAGGCTGACGCACGCAGCCTCGCCCGCCATGATGCGCGCCATCTGTCGCGGCCAGTCCGGCAGTGCCGCGAATTTCGCCGCCACATCGACAGGCGCGCCGGGGTCGCCCAGCGCGCTGTCCACGCGATGCGCGGTGCCATCGAGGATCAGCGTGGCGCCGCGACCGGCGAGCGTCGCGTCTTCCTGCAGCACGACCATCGCTTCCAGCGCGCGCAGCGTGGGGTCGGCCAGCGCGTCTTCGGAAAACTCGGCCGGCGTCAGCCGCCCGCGTGCAATGGCCGCGGCCACCGCCCAGCTCAGGCTGAACTGCGCGGCGATGGGTGTGGCCGGCGCGCGATTGGCCGCGTAGCGCAGCGCTTCGGCGTAGATGCGCAGCGTGATCGCGCGTGGCGTCGCGCCATGAAAATGCAGCGCCGCCTGCGCGCCGTAATGCGCGTGGCGTACGCCGGGGAAGGGCTTGATGTAGCCCTGCTCCAACAACCATTCGCCGGCAGGCGCGCAGGCCGCGCGCGCATCAGGCAGCGCGATCGCACGCGCGGCGAGAAACGCATCATCCGGCGCGGTCATTCCCGCTATCGCGCCAGCTGCCGCGAGCCGCCCCAGCATCACGGCATGCGCGGGGTAGCTGTTGCGCCCATCCATGCCGGCGGCGAGCGGCGCGTAGATCGAAAACGGAATCTGACACGCCGCGATGTTGATCGCCTGCACCGCCTGCGCCTGCGTGCCGCCAGCCAAGCGCACTGCCGCCGCCGCCGCACCCAGCGCGTGCCAGGTGCCGTCCACATGCATCCCCGGCGCGATGCGCCACATCTCTCCCGCACGCGCCGCGACTTCGTAGCCGAGCGCATAGGCCGCCGGCATCAACGCGGGCGCGGCCAGCACCAGCGGCGCGACAGCAAGCCCCGGCCGCCCATGCGCGCGCGCCAGGCCATCATTCCATTCATCCCAGCACATGGCGGTGGCCAGCGCGTCATCACCCAGCGCATCGCGCAGCGCCCGAACGCGCGGGTGCTGCAACCCGCTCATGATGCAGCCCAGGCTATCCGCCAGCAGCAACCGCACGCGCGCTTCCGGCGCGCCATCCCAGGCCCATTCTACGATGTCGCGCCACATCATGCAGTGAGCCTGGCGCGCGGCCGCCCCGCCAACCCCGCGCGCATCATTCGGCACGCGCGCCGGAGCGCTGGATCACCTCGCGCCAGATGCGCTGTTCCTCGCGCATGCGGGCCAGCAGGGCAGGGCGCGCATCGGGCATCGGGTCGGCCTGGCGTTCTTCCAGCAGGCGCATGAAGGCGGGGCTTCCCATCACCGCGCGCAGCTCCGCATCCAGGCGTGCCAGAACGGGTTCGGGCGTGTCACGCCGCGCGAAGGCGCCGTACCAGGCGTTCGCGTCGTAGCCCGGCAGGAACTCCGCCACCGCCGGCACATCGGGCAGCGCGCGGAAGCGTTCCGGTGATGTCACCGCCAGCGCGCGCAACGTGCCCGCGCGGATATGCGGCATCGATGTGCCGATCGCGTCGATCCCCAGCGCGATATTGCCCGCGATCAGATCCGTCAGCATCGGCGCGCTGCCGCGATAGGGCACATGGGTGATGTCCACGCCCGCCTGGAAGCGCATCCGCTCGCCCGACATATGCGCGAAGGACGCGGCCGCCGGGCTGCCATAGGTGATGCGCCCCGGCTCGCGCCGCGCGCGTTCGAACAGCACACCCAGCGAGGCATCGGGCACCAGCCGCGGGTTCGCGACAATCACATTCGGCTGCCGCGCCGCCACCGCGACGGGCACGAAATCATTGGCCGGATCGTAGGAGAGCTGCGCGTAGAGCGCAGCATTCATCACCACCATCCCCTGCGAGGCGAAGAGCAGCACAAGCCCATCCGGGGCCGCACGCGCGACGATTTCGCCCGCGACATTGCCGCCGCCACCTGGCCGGTTTTCCACCACCACCGGTTGGCCCAGCCGCGCCGCCAAAGGCTCGGCCGTCGCACGCGCGAGAATGTCAGTGATGCCGCCGGCGGCAAACGGCACGATCATCCGCAACGGCCTGTCCGGCGCCCATTGCGCATGGGCCGCAAGCGGCAGGGCGGAGAGCAGCAGGGAGCGTCTGAACATGCCCCATTCTGGCGCGCCCCACGCCCGCGCGCTACACGCCCCGGCATGATCGATGCAGTGACACTCGCCGTGCTCAAGGGCCGCCTTGAGCAAATCGCCGATGAGATGGACGCGACGCTGTTCCGCTCCGCCTTCAACCCCATCATCGCCGAGGCGCGCGACGCCTCGCACGGCCTCTACCACGCGACGACGGGCGAGACGCTGGTGCAGGGCACGCGCGGCCTGCCGATTTTCGTCGGCGCCTCGGCCTTCGCGGTCGCCGCCGTCATCGCGCACTGCGCGGCGCATGGCGCGCCGGCGCCCGGCGAAACCTACGCCTTCAACGACCCCTATCTGGGCGGCACGCATCTGAACGACATGCGCCTGGTGCGCCCCGTCTTCCGCGATGGCCAGGTGTTTTGTTGGCTGGCCAGCGTGGGCCATTGGCTGGATGTCGGCGGCAATGTCGCCGGCAACTTCAACCCCGCCGCGACCGAGAGCCTGCAGGAGGGTTTCCGCCTCCCCATCGTGAAACTGGCCACCACCGCCGGCATCAATGCCGATCTGCTACGCGTGATGTCGGCCAACACGCGCACCGCCATGTCCAACGAGGGCGACCTGGCCGCGCAGTTCAACGCGCTGGACCTCGGCGAGAAGCGCCTCTCCGCATTGCTGGACGCCGAGGGCGCGCCGCGCATCGCCGCCGCCTTCGCGGCGCTGACAGACCGCGCCGCCGCGCTGATGGCCGCGGAAATCGCGAAGCTCCCGCAGGGCCGCTTTGCCTTCGAAGACATCCTGGATGATGACGGCGTGACCGACGCGCCCATCCCCATCCGCCTCACCATCGAAGCGCGCGACGGCCGCCTGTCCCTGGACTTCACCGGCACCGCCGGCGCCTGTGCGGGGCCGCTGAACATCTCGCGCGCCACCACCATCGCCGCCGTCTATGTCGCGCTGAAACACGCCTTCCCCGACGTGCCCGCCAACAGCGGCGTGATGCGCGCGGTGGATGTGATCATTCCGCCGGGCTCGCTGCTGGACGCCGTGCCGCCCGCGCCCGTCGGCGGCTATACCGAAACCATCCTGCGCCTGATCGGCGTGGCGTTCGGCGCGCTCGGCGCGGCCCGCCCGGACGCCGCGCTGGCAGCACCCTTCGGCACCATCAACGGCCTCTCCATGGCCGGCCGCCGCGCCGATGGCACGCCTTGGGTGTTCTTCAATTTCCACGGCGGCGGCTTGGGCGGCACGCCACAAGGCGATGGACTGCACCACGCCAACAACCCGATTTCCATGGCTGTCATGCCGCCCGTCGAAATCCTGGAAAGCCGCTACCCGATCGTCTTCACGCAATGGGCGCTGCGCGATGGCAGCGGCGGCGTGGGGCGGCATCGTGGCGGCGTCGGCGCGGTGTACGAGGTCGAGACGCTGGCCCCCGGCGAAACCCGCGTCGCGCTGCTGGGCGAACGTGGCACACGCGGGCCATTCGGCGTCGCCGGCGGTGGCGCCGGCGCGCTGAACCGCTTCACCTGGCGCAACGGCGCCGACTGGCAGGTGCCCGCGCGGCC
>JAAFHD010000122.1:1640-3752 GCA_013298245.1 Alphaproteobacteria bacterium | reverse complement strand
GGCGTAGTGCTGCGCGCGGGCGACCGCGTGCGGCTGGAAACGCCTGGTGGCGGCGGCTGGGGCGCACCCGACGAGCGCGACGCCGAGGCCGCCGCGGCCGACCGCGCGATGGGGTATGTCCGATGAGCGCGCCGCAGGATCAGGGCATGGTCGTCGGCGTCGATGTCGGTGGCACCTTCACCGATATCTTCGCACTCGACCGTGACGGATTCCGTGTGGCCAAGGTGCCCTCGCGCCGCGGCGACGAAGCGTCGGGCTTTATGGACGGCCTCTCGGCGGTGGGCGTGGTGCGCGACATGGCCGCGATCGTGCATGGCACCACGGTCGGCACCAACGCGCTGCTAGAACGCAAGGGCGCGCGGCTTGGCGTCATCACCACGGAAGGCTTTCGCGACGCGTTGGAAATGCGCAGGCGGGACCGTCCGCGCACCTGGGGCCTGACCGGGCAATTCGAACCCGTCGCGCCCCGAGACCTGCGCCTGGAAGTGCCAGGCCGTATGCTAGCCGATGGCACCGAACACCGCGCACTGGACCTCGACGCCGTGCGCGAAGCCGCGCGCACGCTGCTCGCACGCGGCGCGGAATCCTGCGCTGTCGTCTTCATCAACGCGCACGCCAACGCCGCGCACGAAGCCGCCGCCGTCGCCGCCGTGCGCGCGCTATGGCCCAACCCATTCGTGTGCGCCTCGCACGAAGTTCTGCCCGAAATCCGCGAATTCGAACGCAGCTCCACCGCAGCACTCAACGCCTATCTGATGCCGCTGGTCGCGGGTTACCTGGCGCGCCTGCAAGCCGCGCTGGCGGGCGCGGATTTCGCTGGTCAGTTCCACATCGTGCAGTCCAATGGCGGCGTGATGGGCACCGACGCCGCGCGGCGCCTGCCGGTGCGCACGGCGCTCTCCGGCCCCGCCGCCGGCGTGATCGCCGCCAGCCGCATCGCGGTCGCGGCCGGTTACCCGGACATCATCACCGGCGACCTCGGCGGCACCTCCTTCGATGTCTCGATGGTTGTTGGCGGCGAGGCCGCGCTGATGCCCGAGACCAGCATCGACTTCGGCCTCGTCATCCGCAGCCCGATGGTGGAAATCACCACCATCGGCGCCGGCGGCGGTTCCATCGCCTCGGTCGATGCCGGCGGCCTGTTGCAGGTCGGCCCCGAAAGTGCGGGCAGCCGCCCCGGCCCCGCTTGCTACGGCCAGGGCAATACGCGCCCCACGCTGACCGACGCGCAGCTTCTGCTCGGCCGCATCGATGGCGCGCGCCCGCTCGGCAAGGGCCTGCCCAGCCTCGATGCGCGCGCCTCCGAAGCCGCCATCACCACCCATGTCGCCACGCCCCTCGGCCTCGACGCCCCACGCGCCGCGGAGGCCGTGCTGCGCGTGGCGGATGCGAAAATGGCCGGCGCCATTCGCCTGGTCTCCATCGAACGCGGCCATGACCCGCAGCGCTTCATGCTGATGCCCTTCGGCGGCGGCGGCGCTTTGCATGTGTGTGCGCTGGTGCGCGATGTCGGCCTGCGCGGCGCCATCGTGCCGCGCTATCCGGGCGTCACCTCAGCACTCGGCTGCGTGCTGGCCGATGTGCGGATGGACCGCGTGGCCAGCGTGAACCGGCCCCTGGCGGCACTCGACATGGCCGCCTTCGCCGCCCTCCTGCATCGCGAGGGCGCGGCCGCCCGCGCCGCCGTCGAAGAAGCCGGCCTGCCGCTCGACGCCATCGAAAACCAGTTCGCGCTGGACATGCTCTACCAGGGCCAGACCCACAGCATTGCCGTGCGCCTGCCTGACGCGGTCGCAAGCACGCCCGACGCGCCCGGCATCCAGGCCGCCTTCGAGGCCGCCTACCTGCAATCCTATTCGCGCCTGCTGCCGGGCGTGCCGCTGCACATCGTCTCGCTGCGCTCTACCGCGATCGGCCGTCGCCCGCATTTCGACCTCTCGGCCTTCGCGCCCCAAGGCGGCAGCACCACGCCCCGCACCACGCGCCGCGTGTGGTTCGGCGCCTGGCACGACACGCCGGTGCTGGACCGCCTGGCGCTGCCGGTGGGCGCGCGCATCACCGGCCCCGCCATCCTGGAACAGCCCGACGCCACCACCGTTCTGGAACCAGGCT
>JAAFHD010000122.1:0-1630 GCA_013298245.1 Alphaproteobacteria bacterium | reverse complement strand
ACCTCATCATCGAGCGAGACGCATGATGGAACACACCGCGCTGCTGCTGTGCGATCTGCAGAACGATTTCCTGCACGCCAACGGCGCCTATGGCCGCGCCGGCTGCACGGCGGCTGATATCGCGGCACTTCCGGCGCGCCTGGCGCCGTTGGTCGCGCATATGCGCGCGCGCGGCGGCTGGGTGGTGTCGACGCATTTCACCCTGGTGCCGGGGCGCGGCGGCGAGCCTTTCATCTCGCCGCATCTGCTCAAGATGCGACCCTTCCTCAAGCGCGGTGATTTCGTGCCTGGCGGTTGGGGCCACGCGGTCGTGGATGAACTGGGCACGCCCGATATCCAGGTTGAGAAAATCGCCTATTCCGCCTTCTACATGTCGCGCCTGGAATGGGCGTTGCGCCGCGCCGGGATCGAGCATTTGCTGGTCGCCGGCATCGTCACCAATGGCGGCGTGGCCAGTACTGTGCGCGACGCGCATGTGCGCGAATTCCATGTCACTGTGCTGGAGGATGGATGTGCCGCCTTCAGTCGAAACATCCACGATGAAGCCATCGCGGGGCTGCGACCCGTGGCGGACGTGATCTCCGTGGCCGATGCGTTGCGCATGTAGCGCTGGTGGTCCTGGGGAAGGGGGCTGCTCTCCTCCAGCTTCCCACCTGCCAGGGGCGCGTTGCCCCTGGATCCGACGAGCGTCATGGTCAGGTTGCGGGAGGGGGCATCAAGGTCGCGGCATTGATGAAGGGCGCACCATGCCCCCTCCCGCAACCTGACCAAAAACACCCGGGTTCCAAGGGCCTCCCGGCCCTTGGCAGGTGGGGTCTGGGGAGGACGGCGTCCTCCCCAGGTCAACTGGGGCTACCTCTGCTACCGCAGCGGCAGCGCGTAGAGCAGACCGCCATTGGTCCATAGGTTGTTCGGCCCGCGCGGCAGGTTGACCGGCGTCGATTCACCCATGTTGCGCTCGTACATCTCGCCGTAATTGCCCACTGCGCGGATGACATTGTACATCCAGTTGCGGTCCAGTCGGATGCTCTCGCCCAGTTCCGGCGTGACACCCAGCAGGCGGCGCGTGTTGGGGTTTTCGCTGGTGGCGCGGGCGCGTTCCACATTGGCTTGGGTCAGGCCTTGTTCCTCGGCCTCGATGGTGGCCATCGTGTACCAGCGCACAATGTCGAACCAGTTGTCATCGCCGCGCCGGACATAGGCGCCGTAAGGTTCCTTGCTCAGGCGGTCGGGCAGGATGGTCCAGTCGCGCGGGTTCTGCATGGTGGAGCGCACGCCGGCGAGCGACGACGCATCCGTGCCGAAGGCATCGCAGCGCCCGGCGATCAGTGCCGCCACCGCCTGGTCCAGCCGCTCGAACAGCACGGGGCGGAAGGGCATGCCGGCGGTGCGGAAGTAGTCCGCCGTGACCTGTTCATTGGTGGTGCCCTGCAACAGGCAGATGGTGGCGCCATTCATCTGGCGGGCGGCGGTCACACCGGAATTGGCGCGCACGATGAAGCCGTGCCCGTCGTAGAAATAGGTCGTCGCGTGCCGCAGGCCGAGCGTGGTGTCGCGCAGCATGGTCTGCGTCGAGGTGCGGAACAGCACATCCACCTCGCCCGAACCCAGCGCCGTGAAGCGCGTGGAG
>JAAFHD010000121.1 GCA_013298245.1 Alphaproteobacteria bacterium | reverse complement strand
GGCCTATGTCGTGTTCGGTGGGCAGGCGGCGGGCGCGGTGATCGACCTGGCCAATCCGGGCAGTGCGGGGTTCCGCATCGATGGCGCGGCGTCCTTCGCGCGGGCCGGCGGAGCGGTGGCCAATGCGGGCGATGTGAATGGCGATGGCCGCACAGACTTCCTGATCGGCGCCTATGGTGCGCGCAATTCCTGGCTGGTGTTGGGGCGCGACGGTCCCTGGTCCAACATCGACCTCGCGGCGCCGCCGGCCAGCGTCATGCGGTTCGATGGCGCGTCGGGAGGCGATATCACCGGCCATTCCGTCGCGGGCGGTGGCGATGCCGATGGCGATGGCTTTGCCGACATCTTGATCGGCGCGCCAGGTGCCACATCGCTTGGCCGAACTGACAATGGCGCCGCCTACCTCATGTATTCCAACAGCACCGGCGGCACGCTGCAACGCGGCACGACCCTGGCCGACACGCTGCGCGGCGGCACGGAGGCTGACACGCTGCTGGGCGGCGGCCAGCACGACAAGCTGTATGGCGGCGATGGCGATGACAGCCTGAACGGCAATGCCGGGCATGACACGCTGGTCGGCGGCTGGGGCAATGACAGCATCTTCGGCGAGGACGACAACGACGCCCTGTTCGGCGAAGGCGGCCATGACCGGATGGAGATGGGCGGGGGCGATGACCGCGGCTACGGCCAGGATGGCGATGACCTGATCTTCGGCCAGGCCGGGCAGGACCTGCTGGTCGGCGGCGCGGGCAATGACAGCCTGTACGGCCAAGCGGGCAATGACCAGATCTTCGGCGAAGCCGGCAATGACATCGTGGCCGGCGGCGATGGCAATGATGGCGTCTATGGCCAGGCCGGCAATGACCTGGTGACCGGCGAGGCCGGCAACGACGTGGTCAATGGCGGCGACGGCCAGGACACGCTGTGGGGTGGCTCGGGCGCCGACATCTTCTTCTTCGACCGGCCCAATGGCGGCACCGACCGCATCGAGGATTTCAACCGCGCGGAGGGCGACAAGATCTACCTCGCGGCGGCGCAATTCGCGGCACCGGTGGGCTTCGGGCTGACCGCGGGCGTGGGCTTCCACAGCGGCGCCGGCGTGGTGCCGACGGCGGCGACCGCGACCTTCTATCGCGACACCAACACCCACGCGCTGTGGTTCGACGCAGATGGGACGGGGGCGGGTGGTGCGCATGTGGTGGCGTTTCTGATCGGCAACCCGACCATCACCGCCAGCGACCTCGTGTTCGTGTAGCGGGGCATGCTGCCGCGTCGCGCCCTATTGGCCGCCCCGTTTCTTGCGGCCTGCGTGCCGGCCGAGGAACCGCAGCCCGTCACCACCACCGTGCGCGAAACCGGCCCGATGGGCATGGTGTTCTTCTCGGTCGAGTTCCACCCCGGGCTGCGCGCCGGCCTGCCCAGCCGCAGCCAGGTCACGCTGGTGGAGGGTGCGGCCAACAACGCGCCCATCGCGCGCACGCTCGCCGGCCCGGGCATCCAATCCGGCGCGGATTTCCAGGAAGCCGGCATGGCGGGCCGCGTCTATGCGCTGATGATGCCCGCACGGCCCTTTGGCCTGGGGCGGATCGTGGCGGAGCCGGATGCCAACACCATCCTGAGGCGCACCATCTTCATCCTGCCGCCGCTGCCCTTCACGCCCAGGCCGGGGGTGGCGTTGTATCTGGGGTCGGTCGCGGTGCAACCGCACACCTGGCAGGCATCCCGAGAGCCCGAAATCCAGCCCAGCAGTCACCGCGCGCTGCGCGACCGCATGGCGCGCGACCTGGCCCTGCTGCGCCCCACCAAGCCCGCACTAGCCGGCCTGCCGGTGGAGGCGCTGCCGCGCCACATGGCCTGGCCGAATGACCTGCCGCCGCGCGGGCAATGGCAACAGGCGGGCGGGGCGCCGCAGGGCTTCACCCAGCCGCCGGCCTATGGGGTGCCGCGCCAGTTGGGGGTGCCGCCGGGCACGCCGCTGCGCCAGGTCGGGCAGCCAGCGCCGCCGCCAGGGTTCGGGCCGCCTGGGATTGCGCCGGGGCGGTTTGGGCGCGGCGCCGCGCAGTGATCAGACGAAGACGATGTCGCTCGCGTCCAGCGCGACATTGCCGATGATGAACGCCACCACATGCGCGCCAGAAGGCCCGCTGCCATCGGGGTCGAACCACAGCGCCTGGCTGTTGGTGTCGCGGTAGAAGGTGGCGGTCTGCGCATTGGGGCGCGCGCCGGCGCCGGTGTGGAAACCGGTGCCGAGGGTTAGCTGGAAGCCCGCCGGGGCCGAGAAGGCGGCGCCTGCGACGTAGATGTGGTCGCCCTCCGCGCCGTTGAAATCCATGATCATGTCGGTGCCGCCATTGGGCCGGTCGAAGAAGAAGATGTCGCCGCCCGAGCCGCCATACAGCGTGTCCTGGCCGGCGCCGCCGTTCAGCACGTCATTATCGGTCTCGCCCCACAGGATGTCGTTGCCGTCCTGGCCATAGAGGCCGTCATGGCCATGGCCGCCGGCCAGCACGTCATTGCCGGGTTCGCCGAAGATCTGGTCCTCGCCATTCTGGCCGTACAGCATGTCGGCGCCGAGGCCGCCGACGAGAAGGTCGTTGTCGCCCTCGCCGAACATGGTGTCGTCGCCGTCCTGGCCATAGCCGCGGTCTTCGCCGGCGCCGAGGATGATGCGGTCGGCGCCGCCTTCGCCGAAGCCGACATCATTGCCGTCCTCGCCGAAGATGCTGTCATTGCCCCAGCCACCGACCAGCACGTCATGGCCGGCATTGCCATAGGTCACGTCATTGCCGTCTTCGCCGAACAGGCGGTCATCCCAGACGCCGCCTGACAGCGTGTCATTGCCCGCACCGCCGAAGATGGTGTCATTGCCGGCATCGCCGCGGATGGCGTCGGCGACCGTGGTGCCGACCAGGCGATCATCAAAGGTGGTGCCGGCGAAGGCCTTGTTCAGCACCGCGACACCCCAGCCCAGCGCGTCCACGCGGTAATAGGTGCCGAGCGTATTCGCCACGCCATCCGCGATTTCCGCATCCACGAATGGGATGGAACTGGCGTACATCGTGGCTTCAAGGTCAGGCACGGACATCAGGTATCCGGTGGCGCGGATATGGACCTGCTGCATCAGCGCGACCATGCCGCTGATCTGCGGTGCTGCCATGGATGTGCCGCCGGCCCATTGCGTGCCGCCATTCCACCAGGCGGCCTCGATGTTGACGCCGGGGGCGAAGACGGCGGTCAGCGCTTCGCTGCGCTGGGAGAAGTCGGCGATGTTGCCCGATGGCGTGAGCGCGCCGATCGACCAGGCCCAGAAATCTGTGGACGGGCTGGCGACGCCCTGCGTCTGGTTGCCGCGATAGGCATTGCCGGATGCGACCACCACGGCGGCATAGTCGTGATACAGCCGGTCCATCGGCGCGGTCGCGTAGGTGGCGGTGGCGGTGTTGGAGAAATTGCCCGAACCGAGCGAGAGATTGACCGCGACGATGTTGAGCGCAGCGCGGTTATTGGCCGCCCAGGTCAGGGCTTCGACGATGTCGGTGCTGGTGGCGGATGCGTTCGCGGCGTCGGGGAAGACCTTCAGGATGGCGAGGCTGGCGCCTGGTGCGACGCCCAGCAGCGATGGATTGGACGATGCGGCGATGGACGCGACATGCGTGCCGTGGCCCGCGAAATCCGTCGCGTTGCCGTCATTGCGGCCAGAGAAATCGAACTGGTAGCGCACGCGGTCGGCGATGCCGTTGCCGTCGTTGTCACCGCCGAAGAAGCTGTGGTCGAGGTCGAGGCCGGTGTCGATGATGGCGATGGTGACGCCGCGGCCATCGATGCCGACGAAGCGGGCGTCGGCGCGGAACAGATCCAGGCGCATCAGCGCCGCGTTCTGCTGGTAGATCGGCGCGAGATTGGTGTTGAGAGAGCCTGACATGGAGCGTCCTGGATGACGGGTGTGATGATCGGTCTACTTCACATTCGTGTCCAGAATACTGCGCGGTGGATCGGATGGCATGCGTGGTGAGCCGGGCGGGACTCGAACCCGCGACCACATGATTAAAAGTCACGTGCTCTACCAACTGAGCTACCGGCCCTGATGCCGGCGTGACGCCGGGGCGGGTCGCTATCGCGCGCCCCGCCCCACACGTCAATCAGGCCGGCACATCGGCGGCCACGCGCATGCGCGTGATGCGGTCCGGCGTGCGCACCTGGCCCGACTGGCCGGCGCCGCGCGCGATGCGGTCCACCGCTTCCATGCCCGAAATCACCTGGCCCCAGATGGTGTACTGGCCATCGAGGAAGGAGCCCGGTGCGAACATGATGAAGAACTGGCTGTTGGCGCTGTCAGGGCTTTGCGCGCGGGCCATGCCGCAGGTGCCGCGCAGGAAGCGCGCGCGGTTGGGCGGGCTGAATTCGGCCGCCACGTTGGGCAGGTCAGAGCCGCCGGTGCCGGTGCCCGTGGGGTCGCCGCCTTGGGCCATGAAGCCTTCGATCACGCGGTGGAACGGCGTGCCGTCATAGAAGCCGCGGCGCGTGAGGATCTTGATGCGCTCGACATGGCGCGGGGCCAGGTCCGGGCGCAGCTGAATGGTCACCGTGCCATGCGGGATTTCCAGCAGGATCAGGTTCTCGCGGTCGGTCGGCGCCGGCGCCTGGGCATCGGCTTCATTGCTGTCAGTCATCATCGCTCCAATGAGGGGAAGGGTGAGAAGATTGCGGCGGTTCATGGGGTCTGTCCTTTCACGCGCGCCATGGTGCGTTCGAAGGCCAAGGGCGGCACGAAGCTGCTGATGTCACCGCCCATCGTCGCGATATCCTTCACGAAGCGAGAGGCGATGAACTGGTTGGTCTCCGACGCCATCAGGAAGACGGTTTCGATGCTGTCGTCCAGCCGGTGGTTCATGCCGGCCATCTGGAATTCATAGTCGAAATCGGACACGGCGCGCAGGCCGCGCACGATCATCTGCGCGCCGATCGACTGCGCGAACTGGATCAGCAGGCCGGTGAAGGGGCGCACCTCGATCGCGGTGCCGGTCTCGCGCGCGATGCGCGTGGCCTCCGCCTGCACCAGCTCGGCGCGTTCTTCCAGGCTGAACATCGGGCCTTTGCCGATGTTGATGGCAACACCCACCACCAGCCGGTCCACCAGGCGCGCGGCGCGCTCGATGATGTCGATATGCCCGTTCGTCACCGGGTCAAAGGTGCCCGGGTAGAGTGCGACGCGCTCAGCCATCCTGTTCCTCTCCGCCACTGTCCAGCACGGGGAAGCAGCTTGTAATGTGCTCGCCTTCCTCCATGCGCAGCATGGTGACGCCGAATGCCTGGCGGCCGGTGATGCGCACCTGGTCGGCCGGCAGGCGGATCAGGCGGCCGCCATCGGTGACCAGCATCACGTCATCGCCATCCTGCACGACGAAGCTGGCGACGACCGCGCGGCCGGTGCGTGCCGAGAAGCCGATATTGGTGATGCCCTGCCCGCCACGGCCGGTGACGCGGTATTCGAAGGCGCTGCTGCGCTTGCCGAAGCCTTCATCGGTGATGGTCAGGATGAATTGTTCGGCGCGTTCCATTTGCGTGACGCGTTCGGCGGCGAGCGTGATGTCGGCGGTGGCTGTTTCGTCCGAAGGTGCCTCGGGTTCATCGCCCGCGCGGCGCTTGGCGCCGGCGAGTTTCAGATAGGCGGCGCGTTCTTCAGGCGAGGCGTCCAGGTGGCCCAGCACGGCCAGCGAAATCACCTGGTCATCGCCCAGCAGGCGGATGCCGCGCACGCCCGACGAATCGCGCCCGGCAAAGACGCGCAGCGTGTCGGCATCGGCCACGAAGCGGATGCACTTGCCGCCCTTGGTGGCCAGGAAGACGTCATCGCCCTCGCGGCAGGTGGCCACGCCGATCAGTTCGTCGCCATCATCCAGCTTCATCGCGATCAGGCCGGCGGCGCGCACGTTGCGGAAGTCCGACAGACGATTGCGCCGCACGCCGCCCTGGCGCGTCGCGAAGACCAGGTGCAGGTTTTCCCACAGCGATTCATCCTGCGGCAGCGGCAGCACGGCGGTGATGGTTTCGCCATCCTGGAGTTGCAGCAGTTGGCGCAGGCTGCGGCCGCGCCCGCCGGTGCCGCCCTCGGGCAGCTGCCAGACCTTGCTGCGGAAGGCGATGCCGCGGCTGGTGAAGAACAGCACCCATTGATGGGTGTGCGCGACGAAGCTGCGCATCACCACATCGTCTTCGCGCGTGGCGGTGGCGCTGCGCCCACGCCCGCCGCGATTCTGCGCGCGGAAGGTGTCGAGGCCGGTGCGCTTCACATAGCTGTCGCGCGTGATGGTGACGATCATGGTGCCTGGTTCGATCAGGCTTTCGTCGTCCAGGTCGGCGGCTGCGTCATCGATGCGCGTCATGCGCGGGGAGGCGATCTGTTCGCGCACCGCCAGCAATTCGCCGCGCATCACATCCATGCGGCGCGGGCGGCTGGCGAGGATGTCCAGCAGGTCGGCGATGGTCTCGCCCACTTCGGCGAGTTCGGCGTTGATCTTGTCGCGCTCAAGGCCGGTCAGGCGTTGCAGGCGCAATTCCAGGATGCCGCGGGCCTGGGCTTCGGTCAGGCGCACGGTGCCTTCGGCGGTGACGACATTGCCTTCGTCATGGATGAGCGCGAGCAGCGCGCCGACATCGCCCGACGGCCAGTCGCGCGCCATCAGCGCGGCGCGCGCGGTCGCTGCATCGGGGCTTTCGCGGATGACGCGGATGACCTCGTCAATGTTGGCGACGGCGATCGCCAGGCCGATCAGCAAATGCCCACGTTCGCGCGCCTTCGCCAGGCGGAAGCGCGAGCGGCGCAGGATCACATCCTCGCGGAAGCGGATGAAGCAGAGGAGTGCGTCGCGCAGGCCCATCTGCTGCGGCTTGCCGTCATTCAGTGCGAGGAAATTCACCGCGAAACTGATCTGCAATTGCGTCATGCGGTAGAGCTGGTTCAGCACCACCTCGGCCGTTGCTTCGCGCTTCAATTCGATCACCACGCGCACACCGTCGCGGTCGGATTCGTCGCGCAGGTCGGAGATGCCTTCGATGGCTTTCGCGCGCACCAGTTCGGCGATTTTTTCCAGCAGCGTCGCCTTGTTCACCTGGTAGGGCACTTCGCTGACGATGATGGCCTGGCGGCCACCGCGCATGTCTTCGATTTCGCAGGCGGCGCGCAGCGGCACGGAACCGCGGCCGGTCTCGAACGCGGAGCGGATGCCGGAGCGGCCGAGGATGATGCCGCCGGTCGGGAAATCCGGGCCGGGGATGATCTGCATCAGCTCTTCGAGCGATGTCTCCGGGTCCTCGATCAGCTTCAGCGTGGCGTCGATCACCTCGCCCGGATTGTGGGTCGGGATGTTGGTCGCCATGCCGACGGCGATGCCGTTGGCGCCATTCACCAGAAGGTTGGGATAGGTGGCGGGCAGGACGCGCGGTTCCTCGCCGCTCTCGTCGTAGTTCGGGACGAAATCGACCGTGTCCTCATCGATGCCGTTCAGCAGCGCGGCGGCCGACTTCGCCAAGCGCACTTCGGTGTAGCGCATCGCCGCCGGCGCATCGCCGTCCATGCTGCCGAAATTGCCCTGCCCATCGATCAACGGCACGCGCATGGAGAATGGCTGCGCCATGCGGACCATCGCGTCATAGATCGCGCTGTCGCCATGCGGGTGATACTTGCCCATCACATCGCCCACGACGCGCGCGGATTTGCGGTGCGGCTTGTCGGCCGTGTAGCCGGACTCGTGCATGGCAAACAGGATGCGTCGATGCACCGGCTTCAAGCCATCGCGCACATCGGGCAGCGCGCGGCTGACGATCACGCTCATCGCGTAATCGAGGAAGCTCTTGCGCATCTCCTTGGCGATGCCGATGGGCGCGATGTCGCGCGGGGCGCCGTCTGTGGTCTCGGGGGTGTCTGTCATGCGGTGTGGCGGGCCTTATGGGCGCTGTTGCGCAACGGTATAGGGGGCGGCGGGCGTGTCGCCAATCGGGCCGCATCCTGGTTGGAGAGCGTCCCGCCAGGGCAGTATAAGCCGGTGGTGAGGCCCGGAGCGCCCTGCGCAGACGTGAGCGTCCGGGAGGTCACGATGTGACCGGCATGGACGCCCCTCAACCCTCGCTGCTCAGAACGGGATATCGTCGTCCAGATCGCTCTTCTTGTTGTCCCAGCCGCCGCGCTGCGCGCCACCCGTGCTGCGCGCCGGCGCCGCGGCACGCTGACCGCCGCCATAGCCGCCACCGCCGCCAGGTTCGCCGCCCATGTCGTCACTGCCGCCACCGCTGCCCGGCCGGCTATCCACCAGCGACAACTCGCCACGGAACTGCCGCAGCACGATCTCGGTCGTGTAGCGCTCCTGGCCGGCCTGGTCCTGCCATTTCCGGGTTTCCAGCTGGCCTTCCAGATAGACCTGGCTGCCCTTCTTCAGGTACCGCTCCGCGACCTCGCCCAGCTTCTCGTTGAAGATCGCGACGGAATGCCATTCCGTGCGTTCCTGCTGGTTGCCTTCGCGGTCCTTGAAGCGCTCGGAGGTGGCCAGGCGCAGGTTCACCACGCGGCCGCCATTCTGGAAATTTCGCACCTCCGGGTCCTTGCCCAGACGGCCGAGGAGGATGACTTTGTTCACACCGGCCATGCGCACGGTTCCTTGCAAATCCGGCAAGCATACTAGCTACAGACGGCGCGCTCTGCCATACCCATCGCGGAACGCAACGCGAACATTCCCCAGGATTCCCGATGCCGCGAGACCCGCAAGACATCGCGCAAGACGCGCGCTTCATCCGCATCCGCGGCGCGCGCGAGCACAATCTGAAAAACCTGGACGTGGATATCCCGAAGGATCGGCTGACCGTCATCACCGGGCTGTCCGGTTCGGGCAAGTCGTCGCTGGCTTTCGACACGATCTATGCGGAGGGGCAGCGGCGGTATGTCGAATCGCTGTCCGCCTATGCGCGGCAGTTTCTGCAGCTGATGCAAAAGCCTGATGTGGACAGCATCGAAGGCCTGTCACCGGCGATTTCGATCGAGCAGAAAACCACCTCGCACAATCCGCGCTCGACCGTCGGCACCGTCACGGAAATCTACGACTATATGCGCCTGCTCTGGGCGCGCGTCGGCGTGCCCTATTCGCCCGCGACCGGCCTGCCGATCGAGGCGCAA